>NZ_JBKJFM010000022.1:0-55281 GCF_046614825.1 Streptomyces nanhaiensis | reverse complement strand
AGACGGCCGACCGGGTGCGGGCGGAGGCGAACGCCGCCGCCGAGCGCATGGGCGCCGAGGCGGCCGAGGCGCTGGCCGCCGCCCAGGAGGAGGCCTCCAGGCGCCGCCGCGAGGCCGAGGAGCTGCTCACCGGCGCCCGCCAGGAGGCGGACCGCGAGCGGGCCCAGGCCCGTGAGCAGAGCGAGGAGTTGCTCGCCTCGGCCCGCAAGCGGGTCGAGGAGGCGCAGGCCGAGGCCGAGCGGCTGGTGGCCGAGGCCGAGCGGCGGGCGGCCGAACTGGTCTCCGCCGCCGAGCAGAAGGCCCAGCAGGTACGCGACTCGGTCGCCGGCATGCACCAGCAGGCCGAGGAGGAGATCGCCGGTCTGCGTTCCGCGGCCGAGCACGCCGCGGCGACCCTGCGCCGGGAGGCGAAGGAGGAGACGGACGCCGCCAAGTCGCTGGCGGAGCGCACCGTTTCGGAGGCGATCGCCGAGGCGGACCGGGTCCGGGCCACGGCGGACGAGGAGGCCGAGCGCACGCGCGCCGAGGCCGACCGCGTACGGGACGAGGCCCGTGAGGCGGCGGCGCGCCGGCTGGGCGACGCGGCCGAGCAGGCCGACCGGCTGGTCACCGAGGCCCGCGAGGAGGCCGTACGCATCGCGGCGGCCGCCGAGGAGCAGGCGGACACCATGGTGGGCGTCGCCCGCAAGGAGGCCGGGCGGCTGGTGGCCGAGGCGCGGAGCGAGAGCACCTCGCTGGTGGAGAAGTCCCGCAGCGACTCCGACACCATGCTGGAGGAGGCCCGCCGCGACGCGAGCGCCATCCGGGAGCGGGCCGAGGAGCTGCGCTCGCGCACCGAGGCCGAGGTCGAGGAACTGCACGAGCGGGCGCGCCGGGAGGCCGCCGAGGCGGTGCGGTCCGCCGGCGAGCGCGTGGACAAGCTGGTGAAGGCGGCCGACGAGCAGCTGGCCGAGGCGAAGGAGAAGGCCCGTCAGACCCGCGCGGAGGCCGACTCCGAGGCGAGCAGGGTCCGTATCGCCGCGGTGCGCAAGGCCGAGGGGCTGCTCAAGGAGGCCGAGCAGAAGAAGGCCGCGATCGTCCGGGAGGCCGAGAAGGTGCTCGCCGAGGCGGAGGCCGAGGCGAAGCGGACCCTGGAGAAGGGCAAGCGCGAGCTGGAGGTGCTGACCCGCCGTCGTGAGGACATCAACGCCGAGATCTCGCGCGTGCAGGACGTACTGGAGGCTCTGGAGTCCTTCGAGTCACCCGGCAGGGGCAAGTCCGACAAGGACGGCAAGGGGGGAAAGGGCTCTGACGGAGGATCGAACGGAGCGATCAAGGCCGGTGTGGGAGCGGGAGCGGCGCATGGCGGCGGCAAACAGGGCAAGAACTGAGCCACTCGAACGGGCGTACATTCTGCATATCAAACCGGCATCTTCTCGAAGACACGCCGTTTTCCCCCCTAGGATTCCCTCTATCACTCTCCCGTCCGACCCCGTCTGACCGACAGGAACCCCATGAGCGACAACACCTCTCCCTTCGGCTTCGAGCTCGTGCGGCGCGGCTACGACCGCGGTCAGGTGGACGACCGCATCGCGAAGCTCGTCGCCGACCGTGACAACGCGCTGGCCCGTATCGCCTCGCTGGAGAAGCGCATCGAGGAGCTGCACCTCGAGACGCAGAACGCACAGGCGCAGATCAACGACTCCGAGCCGTCGTACGCCGGACTGGGCGCCCGTGTCGAGAAGATCCTCCGTCTCGCCGAGGAGGAGGCCAAGGACCTGCGCGAGGAGGCCCGCCGGGCCGCCGAGCAGCACCGGGAGCTGGCCGAGTCCGCCGCGCAGCAGGTGCGCAACGACGCCGAGGCGTACGCCGTCGACCGCAAGGCCAAGGCGGAGGACGAGGGAGCCCGGATCGTCGAGAAGGCCAAGGGCGAGGCCGCCACGCTGCGCGCGGACGCGCAGAAGGACGCCCAGGCCAAGCGCGAGGAGGCCGACGCCCTCTTCGAGGACACCCGGGCCAAGGCCGCGCAGGCCGCCGCCGATTTCGAGACCAACCTGGCCAAGCGCCGCGAGCAGTCCGAGCGCGACCTGGCGTCCCGTCAGGCCAAGGCCGAGAAGCGGCTGGCGGAGATCGAGCACCGCGCCGAGCAGCTCCGCCTGGAGGCCGAGAAGCTGCGCACCGACGCCGAGCGCCGCGCCCGCCAGACGGTGGAGACCGCCCAGCGCCAGGCCGAGGACATCGTGGCCGACGCCAACGCCAAGGCCGACCGCATCCGCAGCGAGTCCGAGCGCGAGCTGGCGGCGCTCACCAACCGCCGCGACAGCATCAACGCCCAGCTCACCAACGTCCGCGAGATGCTGGCCACGCTCACCGGCGCGGCCGTCGCCGCGACCGGGCAGCCGAGCACCGACAGCGGCGAGGAGTCGCTGGGCGTCCCCGCCCAGCAGTCGCGCTGAGGCACGCCGACCGGGTCGGCCGCACCGGCAGACGGTGGGACACCGCGCCCCGTACCGCCCTTCGGCGGTGCGGGGCGCCGCCGTCTCCGCCCCCTTTCGCGGAGAACGCCGCGCCCCGGGGCGGACGGGAACCGGACTCCCCCCGGTAGCCTCCTAGTCCAGACGGGGCCCAGCGCCCGGACCGCGACGGCCAGCAGGGGCGGAAGAAGCATGATCGAAGCAGTCGGCCTGACGAAGCGCTACGGCGCCAAGACGGCCGTGTACAACCTCTCCTTCCGGGTGAGGCCGGGGATGGTCACCGGCTTCCTGGGCCCCAACGGCTCGGGGAAGTCCACCACCATGCGGATGATCCTGGGGCTGGACGCCCCCACCGAGGGGCGCGTCACCATCGGCGGCCACCCGTACCGCGGGCTCCCCAACGCGCCCCGGCAGGTGGGCGCCCTGCTGGACGCCAAGGCGGTGCACGGCGGGCGCAGCGCCTACAACCACCTGCTCTGCCTGGCCCAGCTCTCCGGCATCCCCGCGCGCCGTGTGGACGAGGTGCTGGGCGTCGTGGGCCTGCGGGAGGTGGCGAAGAAGCGCTCCAAGGGCTTCTCGCTCGGCATGGGTCAGCGGCTGGGCATCGCCGCGGCGCTGCTGGGCGATCCGCAGGTGCTGCTGTTCGACGAGCCGGTCAACGGCCTCGACCCGGAGGGCATCCTCTGGATCCGCAACCTGATGAAGAAGCTGGCCTCCGAGGGGCGCACGGTCTTCGTCTCCAGCCATCTGATGAGCGAGATGGCCCTGACGGCCGACCATCTGATCGTCATCGGCCGCGGCCAGTTGCTCGCGGACATGTCCGTGAAGGACTTCATCGCGCACAACTCCGCCGACTTCGCCCGGGTGCGCACCCCCGACGGCGCACCGGAGCAGCGCGACAGGCTCACCGCCGCCCTCACCGAGGCCGGCGGCGCCGTCCGGCCGGAACCGGACGGCGCGCTGCGGGTGTCCGGGCTGCCGCTGCCGCGGATCAGCGACCTGGCGCACGGGGCGGACGTACGGCTGTGGGAGCTCTCCCCGCACTCGGCCTCCCTGGAGGAGGCGTACATGCGCATGACGCAGGGCGCGGTGGACTACCGGTCCACCGAGGACACGCGGGCCGGGCTCCTGGCGCAGCCGGCGGCGGGGTACGCGGGTCCGCCCGCGGGGTACGCGGCGCCGCCGGCGGCGGGGCAGAACCCGGGGTGGCCGAACCCGTACGCGGTACCGCCGCAGCAGACCTGGCAGCCGCCGCAGCCGCACGTGCCCGCGCCGGTGCCCGCCCCCGCCGACCCGACCGAGCGCGACAGCGAGGACGCCCGATGAGCACTCCCCAGCAGAGCCAGGCCGTGCCCCCCGTGCCGCCGGGCGCCCAGCAGGCGGCCGCACCGCAGAACACACCGCAGACCGCACCGCAGGCGTTCTCCGGCCCGCCCCCCGGCGGCCACGGCTACGCCTCGCCGATCCCCGTCCGGCGCACCCACCTCGGGCACGCCGTCGCCTCCGAGTGGACCAAGATCCGCTCGGTGCGCTCGACGGTGTGGACGCTCGCCGTGATGTTCGTCCTCGTCGTCGGCGTCGGCCTGCTCATGGCCCTCGCCCTCGGCAGCCAGGACGGCCTCGGGATGCCGGTGCTGGCCGGCGGTTTCTTCGGCCTGATGCTGGGCCAGCTGTGCGTGATCACGCTCGGGGTGCTGGTGATCACCTCCGAGTACAGCACCGGGATGATCCGCACCACCCTCACCGCCTGCCCGCGGCGCGGCCGGGTGCTTGTCGCCAAGGCGCTGGTCTTCTTCCTGCTGTCCTTCACGGTGACGCTGGTCGCCTGCGCGCTGACCGCGTTCCTCCAGGCGGCGATGATCGAGGGCAAGCCCGTCCCCGAGTACATCGATCCGCAGATGCTCAACGAGCAGACGACCGCCACCGGGCAGGCCGTCGCGTCCGCCGGCGAGTGGCTGGGCGCGACGGTCGGCGCCGCGCTCTACGTGGCGCTGCTGGGCCTGCTGTCGCTGGCGGTCGGCACACTGCTGCGCAGCACCCCGGGCGCGATCACCACCATGCTCGGGCTGGTGCTGCTGCCCTTCATCGTCTCCCTGTTCCTCTTCACCGAGAGCGTGCGGGAGTTCGGCGAGAAGCTGCGGGAGTACTCGGTGCTCAACGGCCTGTCCTCGCTGTTCCGCATCCCGTTCGAGGGCGGTTCGGCCGACACCGGTTGGCCACTGCTCTGGCTGCTGGCGGGTGTCACGCTCGCCGCGCTGATCGGCGCGTACGCCCGCATCTCCGCCCGCGACGTCTGACGGGCGCCTGCGCCCCGCGCGGTCAGTACCGCGGGGCCTGACGGGACCGCTGGAGCCGTGCGCTCCGGCGGTCCCTGGCGTTCCAGCACGCCCGGTGCCAGTGCCGCCGGTCGTCCACCCGCCCTTCGCGCTGCCAGGCCACGACGTGCGGCACCCCGGGCGGGATCTCCTGGTCGCAGCCGGGGCAGCGGTAGTGCTTGGCGGCGGACTGCCCGCTGATCTGCCGCACCACCCACTCCTCGCCGCGCCAGTCGTCGGTGCGCTCCATGCCGTAGCGGCCGTCCGCCTCCCCGTCGCGGCGGGCGGACCTGCCACCGCCGCGCGGGCGGTTTCGACGCGGGGACAACAGGCACCTCACGTGGTCTCGGGGGCTTTCGGGCCCGTCGGCGGACTGCTCCGTCCAGCCTACGCAGGTCGCGGGCGGCCTCGCGCCGCACGCCCTCGCTCCCCTCCTCTTCCCGTCTCCCGTGCGGTCCGAAAAAATTCCCGGCAGGCCGTGCCCTTGGCACGTGTCAGGCGTTGTTGCCTGAAGGGGATCGCTCGGAGACCCGTCACGGGGCGGCGCCGGGGCGGTCCGGTACCGGGCAGGAGGCTGTGGTGACGCACATCGGGACATTCGTACTGGCGGGGCAGTTCCCGGGGCAGGGGCAGGGGGAGGCGCTCCACCGCGCCCTGCGCTCCGCTGAGGCCGCCGAGCGGGCCGGACTGGACTCCGTGTGGGTGGCCGAGCACCACTTCGTCCCCTACGGGGTCTGCCCCTCGGCGATCACCATGGCCGCGCTGCTGCTGGGGCGCACCCGGCGCATCGAGGTGGGCACGGCCGTGAGTGTGCTCCCCACCGTGCATCCGGTCGCCCTGGGCGAGCAGACCGCGCTGCTGCACCTCGTCTCCGGCGGCCGGTTCACCCTCGGCGTCGGCCGCGGCGGCCCCTGGGTGGACCTGGAGGTCTTCGGCGGCGGCGCCGAGGCGTACGAGCGGGGCTTCCCCGAGTCGCTGGACCTGCTGCTGCGCTGGCTGCGCGAGCCGCGCGTCGGCGCGGACGGCGAGCGCTACCGCTTCCGCGAGGTTCCCGTCGTACCGCGCCCGGACCAGGGCCTGGGCGGGCCGGACGCACCGCCCGTGCTGGTCGCCTGCACCTCCCCGACCTCCGTACGGCTGGCCGCGGCACGCGGGCTGCCGATGCTGCTGGGCATGCACTGCGGGGACGAGGAGAAGGCGGACATGGTCGCCCTGTGGCGGCGCGAGGCGCTGGCGGCGGGAGCCGACCCGGAGGCCGTGGCGGCGGCCGGACACGTGTCGGCCGGGGTGGCGCAGGTGGCCGACACCCGCGACGAGGCCGTGGAGACGCTCACCAAGGCGATGCCCGGCTGGCTGCGGCAGGGGCTGGAGGCCCACACGACCGTGGACGGCCGGGCGCGCTCGATGCGCGACCCGCTCGCCTACACCGAACTGCTGTGCTCACTGCACCCGGTCGGCCCGCCCCGGCTGTGCGCGGACCGGCTCGCGGCCACCGCCGAGCGGACCGGGATCGGCCGGTTCGCACTGCTGGTCGAGGGCTCCGGCGACCTGGCCGGCACCGAACTGAACGTTCAGCGCCTGGGCGCCGAGGTGCTGCCGCTCCTCCCCCGAGCAGCGGCAGCCCTTGCGCCTTCGGGCACGCCATCGGGCACAGCGCCGGACGAGGGCGCGGGGACGGGTGAGGGCGCGGGGACGGGCGAGGCGCCCTGACCGGCCGCCGGCCCGCTCGCCGCCGCTCACCGCCCGCCCGCGGTCAGCAGTCGCGCAGTTCCGGCGACTGGTTGAGGAGCTGACCTCGGACGGAGGTGAAGCGGGCGAGCCGCTCGTCCGCGGAGGGGTCCAGCGGGAAGACCGCGACCCGGTGGCAGTTCTGGAAGGCCAGTCTCACACCGAAGTGGCGCTCCAGCGCACCGCGTATCGCGTCGCTGGCCAGTGCGCGCAGCAGCTGGCCACGCGCCTGCTCGTCCGGCGGCGGTGTCTGGTTGTCGGCGAACTCCCCGCCGTCCACCCTGAGTTCGGCCACCAGAGAACTGATCATGTCCCATGCGTAGGGCAGGGACGTACGGACGCAGTCGACGAAGGCCGCCTCGTCGACCTCGCCTCGCTCGGCCTGCTCCAGGAGGGCCGGTGAGACGTCGAGCGACATGGGTTCTCCTCTCGCGATCCCGGGCATACCAGGACCTCAGGGACGGAATGTCGGGGCTGCGCGTAACCGAACGATCTCGTACGGCGACCCCCAGGCTGCAACGTTATGCCCGCGCGTACCGCGGCACCAGGCTCGTGGGCACACAACAAGCCACGCCCGAACGGTGATCGAACGGGGAGAAGCAGGGGCGAATCGCGTGGACAGCCCGTCGTCCAGTAGCGTGGCCGACCATGCGTCTCGTCATCGCCCGCTGCTCCGTGGACTACGCCGGAAGGCTCACAGCCCACCTCCCGTCGGCTCCCCGTCTCATCCTGGTGAAGGCCGACGGATCGGTCTCGGTCCATGCGGACGACAGGGCCTACAAGCCCCTCAACTGGATGTCTCCGCCATGCACCCTCAAAGAGGGCGAGGAGGACGGCGTCGGCGTCTGGACGGTGGTCAACAAATCGGGGGAGAAACTCATCATCACGATGGAGGAGGTCCTGCACGACTCCTCGCACGAACTCGGCGTCGATCCCGGCCTGATCAAGGACGGCGTGGAGGCCCACCTACAGGAACTCCTCGCTGACCGAATGGAGACCCTCGGCGAGGGCTGGTCGCTGATACGGCGTGAGTACCCCACCGCCATCGGGCCGGTGGACATCCTGTGCCGGGACGCGGAGGGGACCACCGTCGCGATCGAGATCAAGCGGCGCGGCGAGATCGACGGCGTCGAGCAGCTCACCCGCTATCTGGAACTGCTCAACCGCGATCCCCACCTCGCCCCGGTGCGCGGGGTGTTCGCGGCCCAGGAGATCAAGCCGCAGGCACGCGTGCTGGCCACGGACCGCGGCATCGACTGCGTCGTCCTCGACTACGACGCGCTGCGCGGCATCGAGGACGACAAGCTGCGGCTGTTCTGACCTCCCCTCACCCACCCGGTACGCACGCCGGGGCCGGGGCCGCGCACCGAGCGCGGGACTCCGGCCCCGGCGTGTCCGGCCGGGCTCCGGTCAGATGACCGGGCTCTCCGTGGAGTCCTGGGACGCCTGGCCGCTGCTCGGCGCGGCACTGTCGGACGCCGTCCCGCTGGCGGTGACGCTTCCGCCGGCTCCGCCCGTCGTCGGCTCCGAGGAGGTGGATGTGGAAGGAGACGGGGACGGGGACTCGTCTCCTGGCGGGGGGTCCTCGCTACCAGGGTCTCCCGACGTACCGCCCGAGGGCGGGTCCTCGTCGTCCGGGTCTCCTGCACCGCCCGCGCCGGAGCCGCCCGAGTCCGAACCGCCGGAGTCCGAACCACCCGAACCGCCGCCCGAGGTGGTCGACCCACCAGGCTTCTCGGTGTCCTTCCCCGCGCCGCCGGATGTCGTGCCGCTCTCCTCCTCCGCCTCCTCCGAGGGCTCGCCCGTGCCGGACGCCTCCGGGTCGGCCGAGCCCGTCCCGCTGTCGGACGGTTCGCCGGGGACGGCCGGTGCGCTGCTCGCCCCCGGCTTCTCACCGCGCTCGTCGCCGTCGTCCGGCGCGGGCTCGTCGACGGTGATGCCGTCGTCCTCACGGGAGGTGACCGCCGGGTTGACGTTGCCGGCGGGCTCCTCGCTCCCCGAGGTCATGCCGATCGTCACGACCGTGCCCACCAGTGCGGCCAGCAGCGCGCCCGCGCCCGCCGCGAAGACGTTGCGCCGGGCTCCGCGGATCGCGAGCCCGCGCGGGCCGCGGCGGCCGTCGTCCGGGCCGGCCGCGCCGTGCGCGGTCCGTACGAACGGCGTCGGCCGGGTCAGCGCCTCGCTGCCGTAGGTGCCGCTGCCGGGCGCCTCGTCGAAGGCGCTGCCGACCGTCACCGGCGGAACCGCCAGGGCCGGAGGGAGCTTGTCGAGCCTCGGCGTGCCGCCGGTGGTCTGCGGACCGGACGGGGCCGGCGCCACGGCCGGCGGTACGGAGGCCCCGGACTGCTTCGCCGGAGTCGGGCGTCTGGGAAGCGCGGGCGGAGTGGAGGCGTCGGCCGCGGCGGGCGGCACCGCGACGGCCGGCAGCGCCCCGCCGAGGGCCTTCCCCGCCTCCCCAAGCCCCCCGGCGGCCTTGTCCCGGCCGCCCTCGGACTCGATCACGAAGCGGTCCTCGACCAGGGCCAGCGCACGCCGTCCGGCGACCGTGCCCCGGCGGTCCGCGAGCACTCCGCGCAGCCCGATGGAGGCCTCGAGCTCGGCGCGGGCCCGGTCCAGGTGGCCGGTGCACAGGGCGAGCACCCCGAGGTCGTGGTGGAAGTACGCCTCCTCGGCGACCTCGCCCGCCGTACGCGCCGCCTCCTGGCCGCCGCGCAGGATCCGCTCCCAGGGGCCCCAGTGCAGCGAGGCGGCGAGCATGGGCGCGGCGGTACGGGCCAGCAGCACGGCCGCGCTGGCGTGGCCGCCGCGCTGGGCGCCCTGGACGGCGGCGAGCACCGCCTCGGCCTCCTGCGCCACCCGCTCCGGGGTGACCGAGGGGTGGCCGGTCCACCAGGCGTAGTGCTGGGCGGCGGTGCGGGCGCGGTCGTCGGCTCCGTCGGCGTATCCGGCGTCGGCCAGTTGCCCGGCCACGTCCGGGGCGAGCCGGTGGTACGTCCCGGCGGTGGTGACCAGGCCGCAGGCGAGCAGCTCGCCCAGGGAGGCGTCGGCGTCGGCGTCGTCCACCAGCGCGGGCAGGTGTGCCGGGTGCGGCAGCACGCCGCCGAGCGCCACGGCGAAGCGCAGCACCTCGCGGGTGCTCTCGGACAGCCGGGCGGCCAGGAGGGCGGCGGGGGCCGCGCCCTCGGCGAGCGTCGGCAGCGGTGAGCCGGTCCGGCCGCTCCTCCCGGTGCTCTCGGCGCTCCCCGCGGCCTCGCCGTCCTCGGCGTCCGCCTCGTCACCGCCGCTGCCGTCGCCGCCGGCCGCCGGCCGCGCGGCCTCCGCGTCGCGCTGCCGCAGCAGCGCGCCGGCCTGGACGAAGCGCAGCGGAAGCCCCTCGGACTCGAACCACAGGTCACCGACCCAGCCGGCCTCGTCCTCGGTCAGCGGGCGGCGGACGATGTGCTCCATCAGCTCCCGGCAGGCGGAGCGGCTGATGCCGGAGAGGGCGACCTCCTCCAGGGGCGCGTCGGCGGAGGGCGCGGGGGCCTCGGGCGCGACCGTGATCAGGAAGGCGCACTCGGGGGTGGCGTCGAGGAGGGAGTCGAGCGCCTGGCCGCCGAACTCGATGTCGTCCAGCAGGACGACCGCGCCCACGCCGCGTACCGCCTCCTCCAGCTCGGCGCGGTCGGGGCGGTGCCGGGGCGCGTCGTGGACGGCGGCGAACAGCTCGTACAGCACGTCCGCGGCCGTGCGCTGGGTGCCGCTGAGCCGGATGACGCCGTCCGGGGCGAGGTCGGCGCACTCGGTGGCGACGGCGGCCAGCAGGGAGCTGCGTCCGGAGCCGGGCGCCCCGGTGAGCCGGACCGAGCGTCCGCGCCTGAGCAGTTGGAGGAGGCGCTCGCGCTCCGCCGTGCGTTCCAGCAGCGGCAGGTCGGGCAGGGAGATCCCGGCGGGGAGCGGTGCCACGGCGGCGCGCTCCCGCTCGGCGCGGGACTCGGGGGTGCGCCGGCGGGGTGCGCCGGGGCGCTCGCCGGGCGGGCAGGGCTCGATCTCGCTGCCGTCGACGGGATTGACGGTCAGCAGGTACTCGCCCGCTATGAGCGGGATCGCGCGGGTGGTGCTCCCGCTGTCCTGATCCTCGGATCCCCGGTCGTTCGGGTCCATGGTGGTGCCCCCAGATGCGGTGCGTACTCGAAGCTCAGCTCTCCAGGGCCGACCGCACGCTCGCCTTCGCTCGTGGTCCGGTGGCCGTCCGCAGCGCAGTGTAGGCGGCGGGTCCCAGAACCCTATTGCCTGGCCCGGGAGTGGGGGCAAGCCCGGACGGGGCCCCTGACCCAATAGTTATGGCTTGGTCAGGGTCCCGCCCTCGGCGAGCCCGCCTCCCTCGATGGCCAGGATGCGGTGCAGGCGGGTGGCCACCAGCAGGCGCTGCATCTGGGGCGGCACGTCCCGCAGGACGAGGCGGCGCCCGCACCGGCCCGCCCGCCGGTGCGCGCCCATGATCACGCCGAGGCCGGTCGCGTCCCACGAGTCCAGCTCGGCGAGGTCCAGCACGAGATCGCCCTCTCCGGAGTCGACCGCGGTGTGCAGGACCGATCGGGCGTCCGCCGCGCTGCGGACGTCGAGGCGACCTCCGACGACCAGTTCAGCGTGGTCGCCCCTGATGTGCATATCCGCTCCCCCGGAAAAGAAGTGGTCCGTCTGTGACTGTTGTCTGCCTATGTCTCACCACAACTGACTGCCCGTTCGGCGGCGGAGTTGCCGCCCGCCGCCGAATCGGCACCGAATTCACCCGTAGGGGCGACCCGCCTGTGTGCCGTACGGGCCCTTCAGTAGCGGTAGAAGCCCTGGCCGCTCTTGCGGCCGATGTCCCCGGCGTCCACCATGCGCCGCATCAGCTCCGGCGGGGCGAACTTCTCGTCCTGGGACTCGGTGTAGATGTTCTCCGTGGCGTGCAGCAGGATGTCGACGCCGGTGAGGTCCGCGGTGGCCAGCGGGCCCATGGCGTGCCCGAAGCCCAGCTTGCAGGCGATGTCGATGTCCTCGGCGGTCGCCACGCCCGACTCGTGGAGCTTGGCGGCCTCGACGACCAGGGCCGAGATCAGCCGGGTGGTGACGAAGCCCGCGACATCCCGGTTGACGACGATACAGGTCTTGCCGACGCCCTCGGCGAACTCCCTTGCCGCGGCGAGGGTTTCGTCGCTGGTCTTGTAGCCGCGCACCAGCTCGCACAGCTGCATCATCGGCACCGGGGAGAAGAAGTGGGTGCCCACGACCCGCTCGGGGCGCTCCGTCACCGCCGCGATCTTGGTGATCGGGATGGCGGAGGTGTTGGAGGCGAGCACGGCCTCGTCCCTCACCAGGCCGTCGAGCGTGCGGAAGATCTCCTGCTTGACGTCGATCCGCTCGAAGACGGCCTCGACCACGATGTCGGCCTCGGAGGCGGCGTCGAGATCGGTGGTGGCGGTGATGCGGCCGAGCGCAGCCTCCGCGTCCTCGGCGGTCAGCTTCCCCTTCGAGACGAACTTGTCGTACGAGGCCCGGATCCCGTCCGTGCCGCGCCTGAGCGCCTCGTCGGTGACGTCGCGCAGCACCACGTCCCAGCCCGCCTGGGCGGAGACCTGGGCGATGCCCGATCCCATGAGTCCGGCTCCGATGACGGCGAGCTTCTTGGCCACGTGTATGTCCCCTCTGCGGCTTTGCGGTGCGACTCTCAGGCGGACCCTAGCGCCCGTGAGCGCGCGGTGGGCGGGGAAGAGATGCGCGTCACGTCTCACATGGCGGACATCACACTCGCGCGGGTCATCCGGCGGCCCGCCGCGCCCAGTTGGGGGGTACGGCGGGCGGGGGCGCGCGGCCCGTGACGGTGGGCACACCTCTGCTCCGGCGGGCCGGAGCGTGGCTAGGCTCGGCCCATGGTCAACCTGACACGCATCTACACGCGCACCGGCGACGACGGCACCACCGCCCTCGGCGACATGAGCCGTACCGCCAAGACCGACTCCCGCATCTCGGCCTACGCCGACGCCAACGAGGCCAACGCCGCGATCGGGGTGGCCATCGCGCTCGGCGATCTGCCCGAGGAGATCACCAAAGTCCTGGTCCGGGTGCAGAACGACCTGTTCGACGTGGGTGCGGACCTGGCCACGCCGGTGGTGGAGAACCCCGAGTACCCGCCGCTGCGGGTGCGGCAGAGCTACATCGACAAGCTGGAGGCGGACTGCGACCGCTTCCTGGCCGATCTGGAGAAGCTGCGCAGCTTCATCCTCCCGGGCGGCACCCCGGGCGCTGCCCTGCTCCACCAGGCGTGCACGGTCGTTCGCCGCGCCGAGCGCTCGACGTGGGCGGCGCTGGAGGAACACGGCGAGGTCATGAACCGGCTGACGGCGACCTACCTCAACCGGCTGTCGGACCTGCTGTTCATCCTGGCCAGGTCCGCCAACAAGGAGGTGGGCGACATCCTCTGGGTCCCCGGCGAGAACCGCTGACCCGCGGGGGGCTGCGGCCCGCCGGCGTCCGAAAGCCCCCGTCCCGCCCCCGGGGACGGGGGCTTCGGCCGTCTCCGGCGCGCATAGGCGCGGGGCGTCAGTGCCCGGCCGCCTCCCGCTCGGCGGGCCGGGGGCCGCCGAGGTCCCGCGGCTCCCCCCGGAGCGTCCTCGGCTTCTTGGGCCAGATCGTGTAGCTGAGCGCGATGACCACGCTGACGCCGATGACGAGGAGCATCCTGGTCTGCCACTGCACCAGCGACCCGCTCCGCCCGGCGTCCCCCACGTACCAGACCGCGCCCTGGAGGAGCGCCAGGGCGATCGCCGCGCCGAGCACCGAGCGGGCGCACATCCTCCACTCGTGGACGGCGCGCGCCCTCCCGTACCTCGGAGGCCCGGCAGGCGGCGGACCGCCCGCGAAGCGGTGGGCGAAGTGCCCGTCGGCCCACTTGATCATGTAGTGGCCGTAGGCCACGGTGAAGCCGATGTAGACGGCCGCCATGCCGTGCGTCCAGTTCCCCTCGGCGCCGTTGCGCAGGTCGACCGCGGTGGCGCACAGCAGCACCACCTCCAGCAGCGGCTCGCACAGCAGCACGGCGGCGCCCAGGCGGGGTTTCCGGGCGGCGTAGCGCAGCGCCAGCCCGGCGGCGAGCAGCACCCAGAAGGCCACCTCGCAGGCGATGATCAGTGTGACGACCACGGCGGACCACTCCTCTTCCCTCTGCGGCTCCAGCCTGGCCGCCGCCCGGCCCCGGCGCGTCGTCTGCCGTGACGATCCCGGACTGCATCCTTCGATGTACTCCGCCCGCTCCCGTACCGGCCCGTGCGTGGAGGCGGGCGGGCGGTGCGGCGGTGTTGGATGGCGGGGTGAGCACCACCCGTTCCGCGTTGCCCCGCCCGCCCCGGGAGGACCTGCTGATCGCCGCCGCCGGCCTGGTGGGCGGGGTGGCGATGTGGGCCCTGGGGCTGTTCAACAACCCTCGTCCCCCGCTCGGGGGCGGCTGGGTGCTGCTGCCGCTGGCGGTGATGGCACTGGCGGAGGCGCTGCGCCGTACCGCGCCGTCCGCCGCGCTGGTGCTCGGGGTGGTCGCGCTGGCCGGCGACCTGCTCACCCGGTCGCTGCTGGCGACGATCGTGATGTTCTCCGACCTGGTCTACGCGGCCGTGCTCTACGGCGGACCGAGGCTGTCGCGGGCCGTACCGCCCGCGAGCGCCGCGCTGACCGCAGCCGTGACCGTGGGCGCCCTGGCCGCCGTCCGCGACCCGCAGGCACTGCTGGTGGGGTTCGTCTGCGGGCTGATCACGGTCGGTCCGGCGTGGACGGGCGTCATCGTCCGCGACCACCGCAACGCCGCCGCAGCCGAGCGGCTGCGCGCCGAGCAGACCGCGCTGCTGGCGGAGATGGACCGCGTACAGGCCGTCACCGCCGAGCGCTCCCGGATGGCCCGCGAACTGCACGACGTGGTCGCGGGCCACCTCTCCGCCATCGCCGTCCACGCCACCGCGGCGCAGTCGCTCGACGACCGCGCCGCCACCGGGGACGCGCTGGCCGTGATCCGCGAGAACAGCGTGCAGGGGTTGGCCGAAATGCGCCGTCTGATCGGTCTGCTGCGGACCGCCGGCGGCGATGAGGAGGTGTCCGCCGCGCCGACCCTGGACGGCCTGGACGCGCTGCTGGCCCACGCACGCAGGCACGGTGCGGCCGGAGGGCTCTCCTTCTCCCTGCGCGACGAGCGCTCCGGCGGCGCCCTTCCGGCCCCCGTGGAACTGGCGGCCTACCGCATCGCCCAGGAGTCCCTGACCAACGCGCTCAAGCACGCCTCCCCCGGAGAGGTGGCCGTCGTCCTGACCTCGCCCGGCGGGGGCGGGGAGGGGGGAGGGGACGGCGGCGGCGAGGACGCGCTGACCATCACCGTCACCAGCCCCTGCGACCGGCGCCCCGGCCCGCGCGCCCCCGGCTCGGGCGCCGGGCTGGTCGGGATGCGCGAGCGCGCCGAACTGCTGGGCGGCGCCTTCGGAGCGGGTCCGGTCGAGGCGGCCGGCGGCACACGGTGGGAGGTGCGGGCGGTACTGCCCCTCGGGGAGACCGCCCGGAAGGACACCGCGGAAGGCGGGACCGGAAGCGGCGGAAGCGGTGGAAGCGGCGGAGACGGAACGAGGGGAAGGGGCGGGGGATGACCATCCGGGTGCTCGTGGCCGAGGACCAGTCGGCGGTGCGCGCCGGGCTCGTCCTGATCCTGCGCGGTGCGGCGGACATCGAGGTCGTGGGGGAGGCGCCGGACGGCGAGGAGGCGGTGCGGCTGGCCCGTGAGCTCCGGCCGGACCTGGTGCTGATGGATGTGCGGATGCCGCGCCTGGACGGGGTCTCGGCGACCGAGCGGGTGGTCGGCGAGGGACTGGCCGACGTGCTGGTGCTGACCACCTTCGACCTCGACGCGTACGTCTTCGGCGCGCTGCGCGCGGGTGCGGCGGGCTTCCTGCTCAAGGACAGCGAGGCGGCGCAACTGGTGGACGCGGTAAGGGCGGTGGCGCGCGGCGAGGGGGTGATCGCCCCGGTCGTGACGCGGCGGCTGATCCGGGAGTTCGCCCGCTCCTCCGCGGCCCCCGGGGGCGGGCGCCGGGCCGATCCCGCCGTGCTCGACGTCCTCACCCGGCGTGAGCGCGAGGTGCTGGCCTGCCTGGGCGAGGGACTGTCCAACGCGGAGGTCGCCGCGCGGTTGGCGATGGCGGAGGCGACGGTGAAGACGCACGTCAGCCGGCTGCTGGCGAAGCTGGAGCTGCGCAGCAGGGTGCAGGCCGCGGTGCTGGCGCAGGAGTTGGGGGTGACCGAGGGATGAATTCCTTATTGGTGCATACCTGTTGACCGGTGGTCCAGACCAATCTACGCTCCAGGTCAACTGCACGCCCATGCCATGCACATGGCACTCTCCACGAGCGGCGCAGGAGACCCCCAACGGCCCGGTCCGGCACCGGGCCCTGTGCGAGGAGCGCTCTTGAGAACGAAGACCACCGCACACCGCATCAGACGGAAAGCCATAGCCGTCGCGGCCGCGATGCTGATGCCCCTCGGCGCCCTGGTCGCCCTGGCCTCCCCGGCCCAGGCCGCCGAGCAGGCGACCGCCACCTTCTCCAAGCCCTCCGACTGGGGAAGCGGCTTCGAGGGCAAGTGGACGATCAAGAACACCGGTGACACCACCATCAGCAGCTGGACGCTGAAGTGGGACTTCCCCACCGGCACCAAGGTCGGCTCCGCCTGGGACGCCACCGTCACCAACTCCGGCAACACCTACACCGCCAAGAACATGGGCTGGAACGGCACCCTGGCCCCCGGCGCCAGCGTCAGCTTCGGCTTCAACGGCACCGGCACCGGCTCCCCCTCCAACTGCACCGTCAACGGCCGCCCCTGCGACGGCTCGGGCGGGGGGAACCCCGAGGACGCCCCGCCCGGCGCACCCGGCACCCCCACCGCGAGCGGCATCACCGACACCTCCGTCAAGCTGAACTGGGGCGCCGCGAGCGACGACAAGGGCGTCAAGAACTACGACGTCCTGCGCAACGGCACCAAGGTCGCCACCGTCACCGGCACCTCGCACACCGACTCCGGCCTGACGGCGGGCACCACCTACACCTACTCGGTGGTGGCGCGCGACACCGCCGACCAGACCGGACCGGCGAGCGGTTCCGTCACCGTCAGGACCACCGGCGGCGACGGCGGGGGCGGCACCCCGGGCCAGTACGTCAACCTGGGGTACTTCACCGAGTGGGGCATCTACGGGCGCAACTACCACGTGAAGGACATCGTCACCTCCGGCTCCGCCGAGAAGCTGACGCACATCAACTACTCCTTCGGCAACGTCCAGGGCGGCAAGTGCACCATCGGTGACGCCTTCGCCGCGACCGACAAGGCCTACACCGCCGAGCAGAGCGTCGACGGCAAGGCCGACACCTGGGACCAGCCGCTGCGCGGCAACTTCAACCAGCTGCTGAAGCTGAAGAAGATGTACCCGCACATCAAGGTCCTGTGGTCCTTCGGCGGCTGGACCTGGTCCGGCGGCTTCCCCGACGCCATGAAGAACCCGGTCGCGTTCGCCAAGTCCTGCAACCAGCTGGTCAACGACCCCCGCTGGCAGGGCCTGTTCGACGGCATCGACCTGGACTGGGAGTACCCCAACGCCTGCGGTCTGACCTGTGACACCAGCGGCCCGGCCGTGATGAGGACCATGGCCCAGGCGTTCCGCGCCGAGTTCGGCAAGCAGCTCGTGACCGCGGCGATCACCGCCGACGCCTCCAGCGGCGGCAAGATCGACTCGGCGGACTACGGCGGCGCGGCCCAGTACCTCGACTGGTACAACGTGATGACGTACGACTACTTCGGCGCCTGGGACAAGACCGGGCCGACCGCCCCGCACTCACCGCTGACGTCGTACGCCGGCATACCGAACCAGGCGTTCAACTCCGACGCCGCGATCCAGAAGCTCAAGGCCAAGGGCGTCCCGGCCAAGAAGCTGCTGCTGGGCATCGGCTTCTACGGCCGCGGCTGGACCGGTGTGACCCAGAAGGAGCCCGGCGGCACCGCCACCGGCGCCGCGCCCGGCAAGTACGAGGCCGGCATCGAGGACTACAAGATCCTCAAGGAGCGCTGCCCGGCCAACGGCACCGTCGCCGGCACCGCGTACGCGCACTGCGGCAACGAGTGGTGGAGCTACGACACCCCGGCCACCATCACGGGGAAGATGAGCTACGCCAAGCAGCAGAACCTCGGCGGAGCCTTCTTCTGGGAGATCAGCGGAGACACCGCGAACGGCGAGCTGATCACCGCCATCCACAACGGGCTGAACAAGTGACGCCCGGGCGGTGACCCGCCCCACGCACCACCGGAAGTGACAGAACCGGGGAGACGGCCCGTAAGCCGTCTCCCCGGTTCGCTGTCCGTGCAGGCCCTCCTCCCCCGGACTCCGTCCGGGGGGACCCCCAGGCACCGGGGGAACCGCTCAGGCGACATTCACCCTCCCCCAGACTCCGTCCGGGGGGACCCCCAAGCACCGGGGAAACCGCTCAGGCGACATTCACCCTTTGGCCTGGGGGGGCTGCTTCGAGCCAGGCGAGGAAGCCGGTCAGGGCGTCCTCGCTCATCGCCAGCTCCACCCGGGTGCCGCGGTGCGAGCAGGCCAGGATCACCGAGTCCGACAGGAGCGCCAGCTCCTCGTCCCCCTCGGGCCTGCGGCGCTCCAGCACCTCGATCGCCTCCCGCTCCAGCAGCCTGCGCGGCCGCGGCGCGTAGGAGAAGACCCGGAACCACTCGATCCGGTCACCGCTGTAGCGGGAGACGCCGTACACCCAGCCCTTGCCGCCGGCCTCGGCTCCCTCTCCGGCGTCCGGCGCGTTCCACCGCAGACTGCAGTCGAAGGTGCCGCCCGGCCGCTGGATCAGCCGCCGCCGCAGCCCGAAGGCGAACAGCCCCAGCAGCACCAGAGCCAGCACCGCCCCGAACAGCACGAGAGCGAGGACCATCTTCACCGACCTCCTCGCCTCGTCCGTCCGTACAGCAGCCAGCAATCACCTCAGCCGCGGACCGCTCCGGAGCGATGCTCCGGTGCGGTCCGCGGCTGGGGCACGTACATGTGCGCGGGTCTCAGCGCGCGCTCGCCAGGGCGGCCCGAAGCCGGATCTCGGCGCGGCGCTCGGCGGCGGCGTCCGCCTCCGACTTCGCCCGCTCCAGCGCACGCTCGGCGCGCTGGACATCGATCTCCTCGGAAAGCTCCGCGATCTCCGCGAGCAGCGACAGCTTGTTGTCCGCGAAGGAGATGAAGCCGCCGTGCACCGCGGCGACGACGGTGCCGCCCCCGCTCTCGCCGGTCGTACGGATCGTCACCGGGCCCGGCTTCAGCACACCGAGCAGCGGCTGGTGGCCGGGCATGACGCCGATATCACCCGACGAGGTGCGCGCGACGACCAGGCTGGCCTCGCCCGACCAGACCTTGCGGTCCGCGGCGACCAACTCGACGTGCAGCTCAGCCACAGTGGCTCCTCGAAACTGGGGTTTTCACAGGATAACGGTGCGCGGGGGCAGGGGGCGGGTGGACCCGCCCCCTGCCGTGGGGCGCGGACGTCAGGAGACGCCCAGCTCCTTGGCCTTGGCCTTGAGGTCGTCCAGGCCACCGCACATGAAGAACGCCTGCTCCGGGAAGTGGTCGTACTCGCCGTCGGCGATCGCGTTGAAGGCCGCGATCGACTCGTCCAGCGGAACGTCCGATCCGTCCAGGCCGGTGAACTGCTTCGCCGCGTGGGTGTTCTGCGACAGGAAGCGCTCGATACGGCGGGCGCGGTGGACGACCAGCTTGTCCTCCTCGCCGAGCTCGTCGATACCGAGGATGGCGATGATGTCCTGGAGGTCCTTGTACTTCTGCAGGATCCCCTTGACGCGGGTGGCGCACTGGTAGTGCTCCTGCGAGATGTAGCGCGGGTCCAGGATCCGGGAGGTGGAGTCCAGCGGGTCCACCGCCGGGTAGATGCCCTTCTCCGAGATCGGACGCGACAGAACGGTGGTCGCGTCCAGGTGGGCGAAGGTCGTCGCCGGGGCCGGGTCGGTCAGGTCGTCCGCGGGCACGTAGATCGCCTGCATCGAGGTGATCGAGTGGCCGCGGGTGGAGGTGATGCGCTCCTGGAGGAGGCCCATCTCGTCCGCCAGGTTCGGCTGGTAGCCCACCGCGGAGGGCATGCGGCCCAGCAGGGTGGAGACCTCGGAACCGGCCTGGGTGAAGCGGAAGATGTTGTCGATGAAGAACAGCACGTCCTGCTTCTGGACGTCGCGGAAGTACTCCGCCATCGTCAGACCGGCCAGGGCCACGCGCAGACGGGTGCCCGGGGGCTCGTCCATCTGGCCGAAGACCAGCGCGGTCTGCGGGAGAACGCCGGACTCGGCCATCTCCTCGATCAGGTCGTTGCCCTCACGGGTGCGCTCGCCGACGCCGGCGAACACGGAAACGCCCTCGTGCAGCTTGGCCACACGCATGATCATTTCCTGGATGAGGACGGTCTTGCCGACGCCCGCGCCGCCGAACAGACCGATCTTGCCGCCCTTGACGTACGGGGTCAGCAGGTCGACGACCTTCAGGCCGGTCTCGAACATCTCGGTCTTGGACTCGAGCTGGTCGAAGGCCGGGGCCTTGCGGTGGATCTCCCAGCGCTCGGTGACCTCGGACTCGGCCTCCGGCTCGTTCAGGATGCGGCCCAGGGTGTTGAACACCCGGCCCTTGGTGACGTCGCCGACGGGCACGGTGATGCCGCGGCCGGTGTCGGTCACCGGGGCCTGGCGGACCAGGCCGTCGGTCGGCTCCATGGAGATCGCGCGGACCAGGCCCTCGCCCAGGTGCTGGGCGACCTCGAGGGTGAGGGTCTTCTTCGCACCCTCCTCGGCCGGGTCGGCGACCTCGACGGTCAGCGCGTTGTAGATCTCCGGCATCGCGTCGACGGGGAACTCCACGTCGACGACCGGGCCGATGACCCGCGCGACGCGGCCGGTGGCCACGCCCGCCGCAGCGGTCGGCTCAACAGTGGTGGTCATAGTTGTCAGTCACTCCCCGCAGAAGCGTCGGCCAGCGCGCTGGCACCACCGACGATCTCGCTGATTTCCTGGGTGATGTCGGCCTGGCGGGCCTGGTTGGCAAGCCGCGTGAGCGACTTGATGAGGTCCTCGGCGTTGTCCGTCGCCGACTTCATCGCACGCCGGCGGGCGGCGTGCTCGGAGGCGGCGGACTGGAGCAGCGCGTTGTAGATCCGGCTCTCGACGTACCGCGGCAGCAGGGCGTCGAGAACCTCCTCCGCCGACGGCTCGAAGTCGAACAGCGGGAGGACCTGCTCCTTCCTCTCCACCTCGCCCCTGGCCTCGCCGAGGCTGAGGGGAAGCAGCCGCTTGTCGACCGGGTTCTGCGTCATCATCGACACGAATTCGGTGAAGACGATGTGCAGCTCGTCCACTCCGCCCTCGGCGGCGTCCTTGCGGACCGCCTCGATCAGCGGTCCGGCGACGGCCTTGGCGTCGGCGTAGACCGGGCGGTCGGTGAAGCCCGTCCACGACTGGGCGACCTTGCGGTCACGGAAGCCGTAGTAGGCCACGCCCTTGCGGCCGACGATGTAGGCGTCGACCTCCTTGCCCTCGGACCGCAGCCGCTCGGTCAGCCGCTCGGCCTTCTTGATGGCGTTGGCCGAGTAGCCGCCGGCCAGTCCGCGGTCGCTCGTGACGAGCAGGACCGCGGCCCGGACCGGCTTCTCGGACTCGGTGGTCAGCGGGTGCTGGGTGTTGGAACCGGTGGCGACGGCGGCGACGGCCCGGGTCAGCTCGTCGGCGTACGGAGTCGACGCGGCCACCTGGCGCTGTGCCTTGACGATGCGCGAGGCGGAGATCATCTCCATCGCCTTGGTGATCTTCTTGGTCGCGCTGACGGAGCGAATCCGCCGCTTGTAGATCCTGACCTGCGCGCCCATGGATCAGCCCTCGCCCAGCAGCTTGCCGTCCGAGGTCTCGAACTGCTTCTTGAAGGAGGCGATGGCGTCCGACAGCGACTGGAGGGTGTCGTCGGACATCTTGCCGCCCTCGCGGATGCCGGTCATCAGGTCCTTGCGCTCGCGGTGCAGGTGCTCCAGCAGGTCGCTCTCGAAGCGCCGGATGTCCTCGACGGGGACGTCGTCCATGCGGCCGGTGGTGCCCGCCCAGATGGAGACGACCTGGTCCTCGGTCGGGTACGGCGCGTACTGCGACTGCTTGAGCAGCTCGACCATGCGCTTGCCGCGCTCCAGCGCCGCCTTGGAGGCGTCGTCCAGGTCGGAGCCGAAGGCGGCGAACGCCTCCAGCTCGCGGAACTGGGCGAGGTCCACGCGGAGCCGGCCGGAGACCTGCTTCATGGCCTTGTGCTGGGCCGAGCCACCGACTCGGGAGACGGAGATACCGACGTTCAGCGCCGGGCGCTGGCCCGCGTTGAACAGGTCGGACTCCAGGAAGCACTGGCCGTCGGTGATGGAGATGACGTTGGTCGGGATGAACGCCGACACGTCGTTCGCCTTGGTCTCGATGATCGGCAGACCGGTCATCGAGCCGGCGCCCATCTCGTCCGAGAGCTTGGCGCAGCGCTCCAGCAGCCGGGAGTGCAGGTAGAAGACGTCGCCCGGGTAGGCCTCGCGGCCCGGCGGACGGCGCAGCAGCAGGGACACGGCGCGGTAGGCGTCGGCCTGCTTGGACAGGTCGTCGAAGATGATCAGGACGTGCTTGCCCTGGTACATCCAGTGCTGGCCGATGGCCGAGCCGGTGTAGGGGGCCAGGTACTTGAAGCCCGCCGGGTCGGACGCCGGGGCGGCGACGATGGTGGTGTACTCCAGCGCGCCGTTCTCCTCCAGCGCCGCGCGCACGGAGGCGATGGTGGAGCCCTTCTGGCCGATGGCGACGTAGATGCAGCGGACCTGCTTGTTCGGGTCGCCGGAGCGCCAGTTGTCGCGCTGGTTGATGATCGTGTCGATCGCCAGGGCGGTCTTGCCGGTCTGGCGGTCGCCGATGATCAGCTGGCGCTGGCCGCGGCCGATCGGGGTCATAGCGTCGACGGCCTTGTAGCCCGTCTCCATCGGCTCGTGCACCGACTTGCGCTGCATGACCGTGGGGGCCTGCAGCTCGAGGGCGCGGCGGCCCTCGGTCTCGATCTCGCCGAGGCCGTCGACCGGGTTGCCCAGCGGGTCGACGACGCGGCCGAGGTAACCGTCGCCGACCGCGACGGAGAGGACCTCGCCGGTGCGGCGCACCGTCTGGCCCTCCTCGATGCCGCTGAACTCGCCGAGGACGACCGCGCCGATCTCGCGCTCCTCGAGGTTGAGGGCGAGGCCGAGGGTGCCGTCCTCGAACTTCAGCAGCTCGTTCGCCATGGTCGAGGGCAGACCCTCGACCTTCGCAATGCCGTCACCGGCAAGGCTGACCGTCCCGACCTCTTCGCGCGAGGCCGCGTCCGGCTTGTACGACTGGACGAAGTTCTCCAGCGCGTCCCGGATCTCATCCGGCCGGATCGTGAGCTCCGCCATCTGGGTTCCCTGCTCTCCTTGTTGGGCCCGTATATGTCTGCTACGGCCCAACTCGGGCCGCCAGTACTGCTTCTTGAGTTGGTTTGGTGCCTGCGGCCGTACCGTCCGCCGGCCGCCGGGTCAGCCCGCCATCCGCCGGGTCGCCGACTCCAGGCGCTCCGAGACGGTGCCGTCGATGACCTCGTCGCCGATGCGCACCCTGATTCCGCCGAGGATCTCGGGATCCACGTCGAGGTTGAGGTGCACCTCGCGCCCGTACAGCTTCGCCAGCGCGGCGCCCAGGCGCTGCTTCTGGCGGTCGCTGAGCGGTACGGCGGTCGTGACCACGGCGACCGAGCGGTTGCGGCGCTCGGCTGCCAGCCCGGAGAGGGCTTCGAGCCCTCCCTCAAGACTACGGCCACGCGGCTGCTTCACGAGGCGGACGACCAACCGCTCGGTGGCGGGCTTGGCCCGGCCCCCGAGCAGCCGGTGCAGCAGCTCGGCCTTGGCGGCCTTCAGCTCGTCGTCGGCGACCTTGCCGCCGAGGGCGGCGCGGAGCTCCGGCGAGGAGGCGACCGTCCGGGAGAACCGGAACAGCTCGTCCTCGACGTCGTCCAGGGTGCCGTCGCGCTCGGCCGCGGTGAGGTCGGCCACGTCGGCGAGCTGCTCGACCGCGTCCACCAGGTCGCGCGAGCGCGACCAGCGGGAGCGGACCATGCCGGAGACCAGGTCGACGGCCTCGCCGCCCACCTGGCCGGCCAGCAGGCGCCCGACCAGCTCGGCCTTGGCCTCGCCGGGCTGCGCCGGGTCGGTCAGGACCCGACGCAGCGACACCTCGCGGTCGAGCAGCGCGGTGACCGCGGCCAGCTCGTCGGCGAGCCGGGCCGCGTCGACGGACGTGGAGTCCGTCAGCGCGTCCAGTCGCTCCCGCGCTGCGGCCAGTGCTTCGCGGCTCGCTCCGTTCATCGGGCGGCTCCGGTCTCGGCGGAGGCCGCCTTCGTCTCGAGCTCGTCGAGGAAGCGGTCGATCGTGCGGCTCTGGCGGGCGACGTCCTCGAGGGACTCGCCGACCAGCTTGCCGGCCAGGTCGGTGGCGAGCTTGCCCACGTCCTGGCGCAGCGCCTGCGCGGCCTGCCGGCGGTCGGCCTCGATCTGGGCGTGACCGGCGGCGATGATCTCCTCACGCTGCCTCTGACCCTCCGCGCGTATCTCGGCGATGAGCGCGGCGCCCTGCTCCTGCGCCTCCTGGCGCAGGCGCGCGGCCTCGTGGCGGGCCTCGGCGAGCTGGGCCTTGTACTGCTCGAGGGTCTGCTGCGCCTCGATCTGGGCCGCCTCGGCCTTCTCGATGCCGCCCTCGATGGCCTCCCGCCGCTCGTCCAGAACCTTGTTGATGTTCGGGAGGAGCTTCTTGGCGAGGAACCCGAAGACGATGGCGAACGCGATCAGGCCGATGACGAGCTCTGGGATCGGCGGGACCAGAGGATTCTGAGGCTCCTCCGCCGCCAGCTGTACCAGGGCGTTCACATCAGTGCCTTTCGTCGAAAGAGGCTGTCAGTGGGTCTTGCTCACTGACCGAACACGAACGGCATGACGATGCCGATCAGGGCCAGGGCCTCACAGAAGGCGAAGCCGAGGATCTGGTTGGCGCGGATCAGACCGGCGGCCTCGGGCTGGCGGGCCAGGGCCTGGGTGCCGTTGCCGAAGATGATGCCGATGCCCACGCCGGGACCGATCGCGGCCAGGCCGTAGCCGATGGAGCCGAGGGAACCAGTGACAGCGGCGAGGTTCGCAAGGTCGGACATGCCGTATCTTCCTTCTTCTTCATGAACCGGTGGGGGTTGGCCACCGGACAGCCAGGGGTTGGGTGGCGCGAGGGGGCTCAGTGGTGCTCGGCGAGCGCGCCCTGCACGTAGTTGGCGGCCAGGAGGACGAAGACGTACGCCTGGACTGCCTGGATGAAGAGCTCGAACGCGGTGAGGACGATCACCATCACGAACGAGACGCCGGCGTAGGCGATGCCGATGCCGTTCAGCAGGTACCAGGCGGCGATGGTGAACATCACCAGCAGCAGGTGGCCGGCGAACATGTTGGCGAAGAGCCGGACCGCGTGCGTGAACGGGCGGACCAGCGTGTTCGAGAAGAATTCGATCACGACGACCAGCGGGAGGACCGCGCCGAGCGACTTGTCGTAGCCCGTGAGGTTCTTCAGACCGCCGCCGAAGCCGTGCTTCTTGAACGTCAGGTACATCCACGTGACGTAGACGAGCAGCGCCATACCGGCGGGGAAGGCGATGATCGAGGTCACCGGGAACTGGGCCAGCGGGACGATGGACCAGAGGTTCATGATCCAGATGAAGAAGAACAGCGCCACCATGAAGGGCACGAACTTCTCGCCGTCGCGCTTGCCGAGCGTCTCGTAGACGATCCCGCGGCGCACGAAGTCGTAGCCGGCCTCGCCCACCATCTGCAGCTTGCCGGGCACCAGCTTCGGCTTGTTGAAGGCGGCCCAGAAGAAGCCGACGACCACGACCGTGCTCAGCAGCGCCAGCAGGATCGGCTTGTTGAACTCGAACCCGCCGATCGTGAACATCGGCTCGAAGATGAACGAGTGCAGGCCCGGAGCAGGGAAGCCGCACCCGTCGAAGATGTGGCAGTCGACCTCGAAGGCGAGCATCTGGTCAGAACTCACCGCGGGCTCCTTCAACATGGCGCATGGGTACGGCAACCTCGATGTGTCGGCGCGGCGCACGGCCGCGGAACGGCACTGGACTGGACTTGCGATTCTGGGGGCGGCTGATGGGCTGCGCTGGCTGCCGCTTCCGTCCCGGAGAACCTGTGGACGAACCAGCGGATTCAGCCACCCGCGCCTGCGATACCGCAGTTGGCACCGGACGATAGCAGGAGTTCGAAAGCGCCTTTATCCCGGCCCTACGCGTCACGGCTTGGACCCCTGCACGGCGGGGCCGTTCTCCTTGGACGACTCGGGCTCCACGTACAGGATCTTGGCCTTCATGTGCGCGCGGGCCTGGGCGGCGATCCACACCAGGGTGGTCCCGAGCAGGGAGAAGGCGAACACCTTGGTGTCGAACAGCGTGGTGTTCTTGAAGACTGCGAGCACGACCGCGAGCAGCAGGATCTGCGTCGTGTAGAGCATCAGGCCCATGGCCTGGAACAGGTACGGGAAGGACCTGGCGACCCACTGGAGCACGGTGAGACCGATCCCCATGAAGAGGATCACGATGACGGCTCCGAACGCCGCGCCGATCACACCCTGGCCGCCGGCGAACACGCCACCCGCGACCGCGGCCACGGCACCGGCGGCGGCGGTCGGGACGGCGCAGTGCAGCAGCATGCGAACGTCGTTCGACTGCATGGGGAAGGCTCCGAGTTTCGGGGGCGTCTTGCGTCGCTGGTGAGCGTATCCCCGGCGAACGAGGACGAAGGCCTCGCCCCGTCGGACCGCCGCACTACGGTCCTTACAGGGGGTTACCGGGTTCTCGTGAACGGTATCACAAACTATTTGATGAGGTCTTTACCTACATCGTGTGCGGACTCTCACACGAGCGGGGTAGCTCGCGCGGCGTCGTACTGACGGACGCCGGGAAGACTGCTATGTGGGGCGCACGGCCGCTCACGACCGGCTGTCGACCCGGTCGTCGGCCCTGTCCTCGCGCCTTCCCCCGCGCCGCGCCAGGCGGTCGTGCTCCCGCAGCGATGTCGCTCCGTTCGCCATGCCCCCGGGCTTCGCGGCGGACTCCGCCGGACCCTCCGCCCCCGCTTCCGGCTCCTCCCCCGGCCCGCGCCGGGCGCGGTAGCGCGGCGGCACGACCGCCTGCGCCCAGCGCGGCACCCTCGGGGTGAACCTCGGCAGCAGCAGGATCACCAGTCCCACCGCGCTCAGCAGCACGATCGCGAGCACGATGACCAGGCTGGAGGAGCGCACCGAGAAGGCCACCGCGCCGAAGGCGATCAGCGCCGACCAGAAGTACATGATCAGCACGGCGCGGCTGTGGGAGTGGCCGATCTCCAGCAGCCGGTGGTGCAGGTGGCCGCGGTCGGCGGCGAACGGCGACTGGCCCCGCCAGGTGCGCCGCACCACCGCCAGCACCAGGTCGGCGATGGGCACCGCGATGATCGTCAGCGGCAGCAGCACCGGCATGTAGACCGGCACCATCGTCTGGACCGTGGTCTTGACCGAGCCGGTGGTGTCGGTGATGACGTCCGGGTCGACCTGCCCGGTGATGGAGACCGCCCCGGCGGCCAGCACCAGGCCGATGAGCATCGACCCGGAGTCGCCCATGAAGATCCGCGCGGGGTGCATGTTGTGCGGCAGGAAGCCCAGGCACATGCCCATCAGGACGGCGGCGAAGAGCGTCGCGGGGGCCGCGGCCTCGATGCCGTAGCCGTACCAGATCCGGTAGGCGTACATGAAGAACGCCGCGGCCGCGATGCCGACCATGCCGGAGGCCAGGCCGTCCAGGCCGTCGACGAAGTTGACCGCGTTGATGGTGACGACGACCACCGCCACCGTCAGCAGCGTGCCCTGCAGCGGGGTCAGCGCCACGTTGCCCACGCCCGGCACCGGCAGCCACAGGATCGTCAGGCCCTGCCAGACCATCACGCCCGCGGCGATCATCTGGCCGCCGAGCTTGATCAGCGCGTCCACGCCCCACTTGTCGTCCAGGACGCCCAGCAGCCAGATGAGGCCGGCGCCGGCCAGCAGCGCCCGGGGCTCGTCGGAGAGACGGAAGACGTCGCCGACGTTGGTGAGCTGGGAGGCCGCCAGCAGACCCGCGCACAGCCCGCCGAACATGGCGATGCCGCCGAGCCGGGGCGTCGGTTCGCGGTGCACGTCGCGGGCCCGGATCTCGGGCATCGCGCCCGCCGCGATCGCGAACTTCCTCACCGGGCCGGTGAGGAGGTAGGTGACCGCGGCCGTGACGCACAGCGTCAGCAGGTATTCACGCACGGATTCCCCAGAACTCTCGCGGGCTCACCGGGCTCACGCCCGGGACACCACACCTTAGACAACGGCCCGGTGCAGGCGGTTGCGCGCCCGGCACCGCCCGGTACGGTCTCACGTCCGCGCCGGAACCCCCGTCAGGGCCGTGACCACCGGGTCCAGGGCCGCGCTGATCTCCTCGCCGACACTGCGGAAGTACGTGATGGGGGCGCCGTAGGGATCGTAGACCTCGTCGGCCTCCGCGCTGGGCGCCAGCAGCCAGCCGCGCAGCGCCGCGGCGGCCCGCACCAGGGCGCGGGCGCGCTCGACGACCCCGCCGTCGGCGTCGGGTCCGGGCAGGGTGGCGGGGTCGATGGCCCGCACCAGGCGGGTGAACTCCTTGAGCGTGAAGGTGCGCAGTCCCGCCGAGTGGCCCATGGAGATGACCTGCGCCCGGTGGTCGCGGGTGGCGGTCAGCACCAGGTCGGCTCTGATGACGTGCTCGTCCAGCAGTTCGCGGCCGAGGAAGCCGGACGGGTCCGCGCCGTACTCCAGCAGGACCTCCGCCGCGTGCTCCTCCATCGGCGCGCCCTCGTGCCCCCACGTCCCCGCGCTCTCCACCACCAGCCCGCCGGCCCGCTCGTCGCCGAGTCTGGCCACCAGGGCATGCCTGGTCAGCCGCTCGGTGATGGGCGAGCGGCAGACGTTTCCGGTGGAGACGTGGAGGATGCGGAAGACCGGTATGCCATGCTCCTCGGACGCCCCGGCGGGCGGGGTCAACTGGCGACCTCGAGGTCGGGCACGACCTTGCGCAGTTCCTCCGCGCTGATCGCGCCCGCGCGCAGCAGCCTGGGCACCGGGCCGGTGACGTCGACGATCGAGGAGGGCACCGAGTCGGGGGTGGGGCCGCCGTCCAGGTAGACGGCGACGGAGTCGCCCAGCATCTCCTGGGCGGCGTCGCAGGTCTGCGGGGCCGGGTGTCCGGTGAGGTTGGCGGACGACACCGCCATCGGGCCGGTCTCGGTCAGCAGCTCGATCGCCACCGGGTGCAGCGGCATGCGGACGGCGACCGTGCCGCCGGTCTCGCCCAGGTCCCAGGTCAGCGACGGCTGGTGGCGGGCGACGAGGGTGAGCGCGCCGGGCCAGAAGGCGTCCACCAGTTCCCACGCCTGCTCGGAGAAGTCGGTGACCAGGCCGTGCAGGGTGTTCGGGGAGCCGATCAGGACGGGTGAGGGCATGCCGCGCCCGCGTCCCTTGGCCTCCAGCAGGTCGCCGACGGCCTCCGGGGTGAAGGCGTCGGCGCCGATGCCGTAGACGGTGTCCGTGGGCAGCACGACGAGTTCGCCTCGGCGGACCGCCGAGGCTGCCTCGCGCAGGCCGGTCGCGCGGTCGGTCGCGTCGGAGCAGTCGTAACGCCGTGCCATTTACGGCACCTCCCTGCGGGCTGTGGCAAAACGGGGCCGGTTGTTGAGGTCGGGGTGGTCCGCGGCGTCCGCCCAGCCGCGGTCCTCGGTGAAGATCCAGGGGACCTGGCCGCCCTGGGTGTCGGCGTGCTCGACGACGACCAGGCCGCCGGGGCGCAGCAGGCGGTGCGCGGTGCGTTCGATGCCGCGGATGACGTCCAGTCCGTCCTCGCCCGAGAACAACGCCATCTGCGGGTCGTGGTCACGTGCCTCGGGGGCGACGTACTCCCACTCGGTGAGCGGGATGTAGGGCGGGTTGGAGATGACGAGGTCGACCTGGCCGTCCAGCTCCGGCAGGGCGGTCAGGGCGTCGCCGTGGTGGAGGGTGACGCGGGAGCCCTCGGTGTTCCTGCGGGCCCACTCAAGCGCGCCGTCGTCCAGTTCCACGGCGTGCACGCGCGAGCGCGGCACCTCCTGGGCGAGCGCGAGCGCGATGGCTCCGGAGCCGGTGCACAGGTCGACGATCAGGGGCTCGGCGACGTCCATGGCGCGCACGGCGTCTATCGCCCAGCCGACCACCGACTCGGTCTCGGGGCGCGGCACGAACACCCCCGGGCCCACCTGCAGCTCCAGGTAGCGGAAGAAGGCCCGGCCGGTGATGTGCTGGAGCGGTTCGCGGGCCTCGCGGCGGGCGACGGCCTCCCAGTAGCGGGCGTCGAAGTCGGCGTCGGCGACGCGGTGCAGCTCCCCGCGCCTGACGCCGTGCACGTACGCCGCCAGCTCCTCCGCGTCGAAGCGCGGGGAGGGCACTCCGGCGTCGGCGAGCCGCTGGGTGGCCTGGGCCACCTCGGCGAGCAGTACGTTCACGTTCCTCGTCCTCCACCCGTCCCTGCGCGCCCCGCCCCGGGGCGCCGCACGGTTACTGAGCCGCGGCCAGCTTGGCCGCGGAGTCGGCGTCCACGCACGCCTGGATCACCGCGTCCAGGTCGCCGTCCAGCACCTGGTCCAGGTTGTACGCCTTGAAGCCCACCCGGTGGTCCGAGATCCGGTTCTCCGGGAAGTTGTAGGTGCGCACCCGCTCCGACCGGTCCACCGTACGCACCTGGCTGCGGCGCGCGTCGGAGGCCTCCCTCTCCGCCTCCTCCTGGGCCGCCGCCAGCAGCCGGGCGCGCAGGATGCGCAGCGCCTGCTCCTTGTTCTGCAGCTGGCTCTTCTCGTTCTGGCAGGAGACGACGATGCCGGTGGGCACGTGGGTGATGCGGACGGCGGAGTCGGTGGTGTTCACGGACTGGCCGCCGGGGCCGGAGGAGCGGTAGACGTCGATCCGCAGGTCGTTCGGACTGATCTCGACGTCGACGTCCTCGGCCTCGGGCAGGACGAGGACGCCCGCGGCGGAGGTGTGGATGCGGCCCTGGGACTCGGTGGCGGGCACCCGCTGGACGCGGTGGACGCCGCCCTCGTACTTCAGCCGGGCCCACACGCCCTGGCCGGGCTCGGCGGTGCTCTTGGTCTTCACCGCGACCTGGACGTCCTTGTAGCCGCCGAGGTCGGACTCGTTGGCCTCGATGACCTCGGTCTTCCAGCCCTGCCGCTCGGCGTAGCGCAGGTACATGCGCAGCAGGTCGCCGGCGAACAGCGCGGACTCCTCGCCGCCCTCGCCCGCCTTGATCTCCAGGATGACGTCCTTGTCGTCGCTGGGGTCGCGCGGGACGAGCAGCAGCCGCAGCCGCTCGGTGAGCTCCTCGCGCCGGGCCTCCAGCTCCTTGACCTCGGCGGCGAACTCCGGGTCGTCGGCGGACAGCTCGCGGGCGGTGGCGATGTCGTCGCCGGTGCGCCTCCAGTCGTGGTACGCGCCCACGATCGGGGTCAGCTCGGCGTAGCGCTTGCCCAGTCTGCGGGCGTTGGCCTGGTCCGCGTGGACGGCGGGATCGGCGAGCCGCTTCTCGAGGTCGGCGTGCTCACCGATCAGTTCCTCGACCGCCTCGAACATCGTTGAGTCCTTCGTGTGGAGAGAGGGCTGCCGGGACGGCAAAACGCCGGTCCGGCCCTCCCTGGGGGACGGCCGAGGACCGGCGTTCGGGGTCGCTACTTCTTGTTCCTCGACCCGGCGTTCTTGCCGAAGCGGGCCTCGAAGCGGGCCACGCGGCCACCGGTGTCGAGGATCTTCTGCTTGCCCGTGTAGAACGGGTGGCACGCGGAGCACACGTCGGCACGGATGGTGCCGTCGGTGACGGTGCTACGGGTGGTGAAGGAGTTTCCGCAGGTGCAGCTGACCTGGGTCTCCACGTACTCCGGGTGGATGTCGCGCTTCAAGGTCTCTCCTAGGTATCGGGAGGGTTCCGGGTCGCACCGGCTCCTCGCGCCCGATGGGCGGGCTGCGGGGATGTCTGCCTGCGCGTGAACCGGGACCGACGCACCAGTCTGCCACTACTGGCCGCACCTCCCAAAACCAGGTGGCGGCGGATGCTATTCCCCGGCCTCCCCGGCCTCCCCGGCCTTCCCGGTTTCCACGGCGTCCCCGGCCTCCGCGGCCTCCTGGGCCGCGGAGCCCTTGGTGACGGAGTCGGGAATCGGCCGGTCAGCCTTGAGCGCGTCCCAGATCCGCTCGGTCTGCACCCCGATCGGCACCACCCGGTTGGGATCGGCGGAGGAGTAGCGCACCGGCAGGGTGACGGTCTCGATGTCCTCGGAGCCGATGTCCTTCAAGGCCCCGGCCAGGCCGGCCAGGTCGGAGGCCGACGCCAGGGCCGCGTCGGTGGTGAGATGGGAGGTGACGGCGTCCAGGAGGTCGTAGGTCTTCTTGGGGTCGGAGAACACCCCGACCTCCGCCACCCGGTCGGCGAAGGCCCCGACGAAGGCGTGCTGGAGCTTTATGCGGCCCAGGTCGCTGCCGTTGCCCACGCCCTTGCGGGTGCGGACCAGGCCCAGGGCCCGCTCCCCGTCCAGGGTGTGGCGCCCCGGATCCAGGCTCAGCCGGCTGTCGTCGTCCTCGATCGGCTCGGTGACGGTGATCTCCACCCCGCCCAGCTCGTCGACCACCTTCTTGAAACCCGTGAAGTCGAGCTCCACGTAGTGGTCCATGCGGATGCCGGTCATCGACTCGACCGTCTTGACGGTGCAGGCGGGGCCGCCGATCTCGTACGCCTGGTTGAACATCGCGCGCCGGGCGGCGGGCGCCGTGCCGCCGCCGGTCTTCTCGCACTCGGGCCGCTCGACGAGGGTGTCGCGGGGGATGGAGACGACGGACGCCCGGTCGTGGGCCTTGTTGACGTGGACGATCATCGCGGTGTCGGAGCGGGCCGTGCCGTCGTCGCGGCCGTAGCGGGAGTTGCCCCCGGAGCGGCTGTCGGAGCCGAGCAGGAGGATGTCCAGCGTGCCGTCGGGGACGTCCGCGGGCCGGTCGGGGCCCAGGACGGAGTCGATGTCGACGCCAGCGATGTTGCCGTCGATCCTGAGGTAGACGAGCCCGAGCCCGGCCCCGGCCAGCACGAGGGCGCCGACGGTGGCCCACACGGCCGCGTACAGCCCCCTGCGCCGCCGCGGGCGCGGGCTCCGGCGCTCCTGCCCACCGCTCTCCCCGCCGCCGGTGGTGGTGTCCTCGTCCGCCATGTCGTTCCTCGTCTGCCGTACGTCTCCCCTGCCGTGTGGGGCTGCCGCGGAGCCGTCCGGCGCCGTGGGAGCCGCCGGGCCGGGCCGGGCCGGACGGACGGCGGTCGGCGAGGGGCTTCCCTCTCCACTTGCGACGACGTACCCCCATCGGGCCTGATCACTCCGCGCCTCCTCCGGGGCGGGCCGGACGGGCACGGCGGCAGACCGGTGGCACGGCGGTGACGCACGGCGAGGGCCGCCCCACCCTGTGCGGTGGAGCGGCCCTCGCCGTGCTGTGCTGTGCTGTGCTGCCGGCGCCGGTCAGTCGCCGTTGCCGGGCGCCGGCGTCGTCTTCTGGATCTGCATCAGGAACTCGGCGTTCGACTTCGTCTGCTTCATCTTGTCCAGCAGCAGCTCGATGGCCTGCTGCTGGTCCAGCGCGTGCAGGACGCGACGCAGCTTCCAGACGATGCCCAGCTCCTCGGCGCCCATCAGGATCTCCTCCTTGCGGGTGCCGGACGCGTCGACGTCCACCGCCGGGAAGATCCGCTTGTCGGCGAGCTTCCGGTCGAGCTTGAGCTCCATGTTGCCGGTGCCCTTGAACTCCTCGAAGATGACCTCGTCCATCCGCGAGCCGGTCTCGACCAGCGCGGCGGCCAGGATCGTCAGGGAGCCGCCGTCCTCGATGTTCCGCGCGGCGCCGAAGAACTTCTTCGGCGGGTAGAGCGCGGTGGAGTCGACGCCACCGGACAGGATGCGGCCCGAGGCGGGGGCTGCCAGGTTGTACGCGCGGCCCAGGCGGGTGATGTTGTCCAGCAGCACCACCACGTCGTGGCCGAGCTCCACCAGCCGCTTGGCCCGCTCGATGGCCAGCTCGGCGATGGTGGTGTGGTCCTCGGCGGGACGGTCGAAGGTCGAGGAGATGACCTCGCCCTTGACCGACCGCTGCATGTCGGTGACCTCCTCCGGCCGCTCGTCCACGAGCACGACCATCAGGTGGCACTCGGGGTTGTTGCGGGTGATGGAGTTGGCGATCGACTGCAGGACCGTGGTCTTGCCCGCCTTCGGCGGGGCCACGATCAGGCCTCGCTGCCCCTTGCCGATGGGCGAGACCAGGTCGATGATCCGCGAGGTGAGGTGGTTCGGCTCGGTCTCCAGCCGCAGCCGCTCCTGCGGGTACAGCGGGGTGAGCTTGCCGAACTCGGGCCGGCCCTTGCCGCTCTCGGGCGACATGCCGTTCACCGAGTCCAGGCGGACCAGCGCGTTGAACTTCTCGCGCCGCTCGCCCTCGCGCGGCTGGCGGACCGCGCCGGTGACGTGGTCGCCCTTGCGCAGGCCGTTCTTGCGGACCTGGGCCAGGGAGACGTACACGTCGTTCGGGCCGGGCAGGTAGCCGGAGGTGCGCACGAACGCGTAGTTGTCGAGGATGTCCAGGATTCCGGCGACCGGGATCAGGACGTCGTCCTCGGAGATCTGCGGCTCGGCGGCGAAGTCGTCGCGGCCCCTCCGGCCCCGGCGGTCGCGGTAGCGGCCCCGGCGCCCGCGGCGGCCGCCCTCGAAGTCGTCGTCGCGGTCGCCGCGGTTGTCACGGTCGCCGCGGTTGTCGCCGCGGCCCTGGCGGTTGCCGCCGTCCTGGCCCTGCTGCTGGCCGCCGTCCTTGTTGCGGCGGTCGCGGTCGCGCTGGCGGCCCTTGCCCTGGCGGTCACCGCCCTTGTCCTGGCGGTCACCTCCCTTGTCCTGCTGCTTGTCCTGCTTGGCGCCGTCGCCCCTGTCCTCGGCGGCCTCGGCGGCGGCCGGGGTCTCGGCGGCCCTGCCCTCGCTCTTGCCGCCGCGGCGACGGCGCTCACCGGCGGGCTCGTCGCTGACGGGCTGGCCGGGGATGTCGATCTGCTGCTGAGCGGCCTCACCGGCGCCCTCGGCGCTCTCGCCCGTGCGCGCCTTGGAGGTCGCGCGACGGCGCGGCTTGCTCTCGGCGGGGGCGGCCGGGGCCTCGGCAGCGGCGACGGGGGCGGGGCCCGAGCCGTTCTCGGCCTGCTTGGCCCGGATCGTCTCGATCAGCTGGCTCTTGCGCATCCGCGCCGTGCCCTTGATACCGAGACCGGAGGCGACTTGCTGCAGTTCGGCGAGAACCATGCCCTCGAGGCCCGTGCCGGAGCGGCGACGCCTGGGGGCGGTACCGGATGCGGGCGCGGCAGGGGCGTCCGTGGCGGGCGCGGCGGCTTCGGCGGCGTCCACGCCCATCAGATCGGTGGTATCGCTCACGAAGGGTCCTTCCCTGGAGCGGGCGTCGGCCTGTCTGGCTCGGCGACCGGTTGTGCTGTCCGGCTGCGGTCTTCGTCTCGACCGGGCCGGGGCGGTGGTTCCGCCCGGATGTACGGCGGAGGAATCAGTACACAGTCAATACATGGTGTGGCGTGAGGGGATGACGTGCGTCAATCACGCCGTTCCGGAGCGAGCTCGACACTGCTCGGCAGGCTGCTCAGGCAGTTCTGGAGGCTCCCGGAAGAAGGAGTGTTCCCTTGTGGGACTGTACCCATGGGATCACGGAGAGCACCGCACCGCCCTCGGGTCGTCCCAGGAGGCTGCGAGTGCAGACTTGAGGTTAACACTACCGGACCCAACAAACATTCCCCCTCTCCGAGGCCCGCATTCGTGTCACCGGCCCGTGCCGGCCAGCGGCAGCACACCGGCTCCCGCCGTGTCGAGGGACAGCCGGTTGGCCGCCCATCCGTCGCCCGCCAGGCGCGCGACCTTGTCGGCCGTGGCCTCCTGCGCCAGCGCCAGGACCGTGGGCCCGGCGCCCGAGATGACGGCGGGCACCCCGTCGGCGCGCAGCCGGTGCACCAGTTCCACGCTCTCCTCCATCGCGGGGGCGCGGTACTCCTGGTGGAGCCGGTCCTCGGTGGCGGGCAGCAGGAGTTCGGGGCGGCGGGTCAGCGCCTCGACGAGCAGTGCGGCGCGGCCCGCGTTCGCGGCGGCGTCCACGTGCGGGACGGTGCGGGGCAGCAGGCCGCGGGCGGTCTCGGTGAGCACCGGCCGGTCGGGGACGAAGACCACCGGGACGACGGTGGGGTCCGGGTCCATCCTGATCGCCCGCGCGGCGCCGCCGTCGGTCCAGGCGAGGGTGAAGCCGCCGAGCAGGCAGGCGGCCACGTTGTCGGGGTGCCCCTCTATCTCCGTGGCCAGCTCCAGCAGGGCGGTGTCGTCGAGTTTCTCGGCGCCGCCGGTGGTCACCGCGCGGGCGGCGATGATGCCCGCGCAGATGGCCGCGGAGGAGGAGCCCAGGCCGCGGCCGTGCGGGATGCGGTTGGCGCAGACGACCTCCAGTCCGCGCGGCTGGCCGCCCAGCAGGTCGAAGGCCGTACGCAGGGAGCGTACGAGCAGGTGGCTCTCGTCGCGGGGCAGGGTGTCTGCGCCCTCGCCGGCGATGTCGATGTGCAGTCCGGAGTCGGCGACGCGGACCACGACGTCGTCGTACAGGCCGAGGGCCAGACCGAGGGCGTCGAAGCCGGGGCCGAGGTTTGCGCTGGTGGCGGGGGTGCGCACCCGGACGGCGGCGGCGCGGAACGCGGGACCGGCCATCGCTCGTTGACTCTCCTTGGTGTGACTGTCCTGGGGGACTGCGGGGGCTGTGCTGCTCGGATGCTCGGTCGGATGTGCGGGCGGACGCCGGTCCGGTGCGGGTCGCGGACGCGCTGCGCGACGTCTTGGGGAACCGCGGCTGGGAGCCGGACCGGTCCACTGACCTCTGGCACATGCCGTGTGACAGGTCGGGACGTAGTCCCACCCTATCGAAGGACGGTTCGGTGGCGGTACAGGGCGTACGGGAGGCGCACGATGCGTGTCGCGCGCCACCGGTGCGCCCCCGTGCCGGACGCGTGCCCACCAGGGGCCGCGCCCGGCACGGGGGCGTCACACGTCCCGCGCCCTCACACCAGGCCGAGGCGCTCGGCCGCGGCGTCCGCGTCGACGGGGACGACGGTCGGCTGGGGAGCGCCCTGCACGGCCCAGTCCGGGTCCTTCAGCCCGTTGCCCGTGACGGTGCAGACGATCCGCTGGCCGGGGTCGACCTTCCCCTGCTCGGCCGCCTTGAGCAGGCCGGCGACCGAGGCGGCCGAGGCCGGCTCGACGAAGACGCCCTCCTGCGCGGCCAGCAGCCGGTAGGCGGACAGGATCTGACGGTCGGTCACCTCGTCGATGAGCCCGCCGGACTCGTCGCGGGCCGCCTCCGCGTACTCCCAGGAGGCCGGGTTGCCGATGCGGATGGCGGTGGCGATGGTGCGCGGGTCCTTGACCGGCTCGCCCCGCACGATGGGCGCCGAGCCGGAGGCCTGGAAGCCCCACATCCGCGGTGTGCGGGAGGCGTGGACCCCGCCGTCGGGGCCGGGCGCGGCGTACTCCCGGTAGCCCCTCCAGTAGGCGGTGATGTTGCCCGCGTTGCCGACCGGCAGGACGTGGATGTCGGGGGCGTCGCCGAGCATGTCGACGACCTCGAACGCGGCGGTCTTCTGGCCCTCGATACGCACCGGGTTGACCGAGTTGACCAGCGACACCGGGTAGTTGTCCGACAGCCCGCGAGCCAGGGTGAGGCAGTCGTCGAAGTTGCCGTCGACCTGGAGGATGCGGGCGCCGTGCACCAGCGCCTGGCCCATCTTGCCCATCGCGATCTTGCCCTGCGGCACCAGCACCGCGCAGACCATCCCCGCGCGCACCGCGTAGGCGGCGGCCGAGGCGGAGGTGTTGCCGGTGGAGGCGCAGATGACGGCCTTCGCGCCCTCCTCCTTCGCGCGGCTGATGGCCATCGTCATCCCGCGGTCCTTGAAGGATCCGGTGGGGTTGGCACCCTCGACCTTGAGGTGGACCTCGCAGCCGGTGCGCTCGGAGAGCACCTGTGCGGGCACGAGCGGAGTGCCGCCCTCGCGCAGGGTGACGACGGGGGTGTCGTCGGTGACCGGGAGCCGGTCGCGGTACTCCTCGATGATGCCCCGCCACTGGCGGGTGCCGGACATTCGAGGAGTGCTGGTGCCAGGACTGGCGGTGGTGGCGGTCATCTCTCTCATTCCCCTTCGACCCGCATGGTGCTCGCGACACCCCGTACGGTGTCCAGTCTGCGCAGCGCCTCGACGGTCGCCGACAGGGCCGCGTCGGAGGCACGGTGGGTGACGACGACCAGCGACGCGCCGTCGCCGGGGCCGTCAATGCCCTGCTGGCGCACGGTGTCGATGGAGACCCCGTGCTCGGCGAAGACGGTGGCGCACTGGGCGAGGACGCCCGGTTTGTCGGCGACGTCCAGGCTGATGTGGTAGCGGGTGACCACCTCGCCCATCGGGCTCACCGGGAGCTGGGCGTAGGCGGACTCCCCCGGGCCCCGGGCGCCGGCGAGCCGGTTGCGGCAGACGGCGACGAGATCGCCCAGCACCGCCGAGGCGGTGGGCGCGCCCCCCGCGCCGGGCCCGTAGAACATCAGCCGGCCGGCGGCCTCCGCCTCGACGAAGACCGCGTTGTACGCCTCGCGGACGGAGGCGAGCGGGTGGGTCAGCGGGATCATCGCCGGGTGGACGCGGGCGGTGACCGACCGCCCGTCGGCGGCGCGCTCGCAGATGGCCAGCAGCTTGACCGTGCAGCCCATGCGCCGCGCGGAGGCGATGTCGGCGGCGGTGACCTCGGTCAGCCCCTCGCGGTGCACGTCGTCCAGGCGGACGCGGGTGTGGAAGGCGATGCCGGCCAGGATCGCGGCCTTGGCGGCGGCGTCGAAGCCCTCGACGTCGGCGGTCGGGTCGGCCTCGGCGTACCCCAGGGCGGTGGCCTCGTCCAGCGCCTCGGAGTACCCGGCGCCGGTGGAGTCCATCCGGTCGAGGATGAAGTTGGTGGTGCCGTTGACGATGCCCAGGACGCGGTTGACCTTGTCGCCGGCCAGGGACTCGCGCAGCGGGCGCACCAGCGGGATCGCGGCCGCGGCGGCGGCCTCGTAGTAGAGGTCCACCCCGTGTTTCTCGGCGGCCTCGTGGAGGGCCGGGCCGTCCTCGGCCAGCAGCGCCTTGTTGGCGGTGACGACACTGGCGCCGTGCTCGAAGGCGGTGTTGATCAGGGTGCGGGCCGGCTCGATGCCGCCGATGACCTCGACGACCACGTCGACGTCCTCGCGGGCGGCCAGGGCGGCGGCGTCGGTGGTGACCAGCTCGGGCGCTATGCCCTCGCGGACCCTTCCGGGGCGGCGGACGGCGACCCCGGCCAGTTCGACCGGGGCCCCGATCCGGGCGGCGAGGTCCTCCGCGTGCGTCGTCATGATGCGCGCCACCTCTGAGCCGACGACCCCACAGCCCAGCAGCGCCACCTTCAGCGGACGCGTACGCATCATCAGACCTCGCTTCTTCACAGTCCTGTGGACTCAAGTCTCACGCACGGGTGGCCGGATCCCCCGCCCCATCCAGCATGCGAGACGTCGTCCTCTCCTTTTGAGACGGCCCGGTCTGGGCCGCCGTCCGGACGGCCGGTCTGCGTCCGGCCGTCCCGTACCGCCCGGCGTCGGCCGACGCCGGGCGGTGCCGGTCGGTGCCGGCCTGCGTCGGCCGTCCTCAGCCGACGTCCAGGCCGAGCAGGTCCTCCTCCGTCTCGCGCCGCACGATCACCCTGGCGCTGCCGCCCGAGACCGCCACCACCGGCGGCCGCAGGGCGTGGTTGTAGTTGCTCGCCATGGACCGGCAGTACGCGCCGGTGGCCGGGACGGCGAGCAGGTCGCCGGGGGCCAGGTCGGCCGGGAGGAAGGCGTCGCGCACCACGATGTCGCCGCTCTCGCAGTGCTTGCCGACCACGCGCGAGAGCATCGGCGCGGCGTCGGAGGTGCGGGAGGCCAGCGCAACGGAGTACTCGGCGTCGTACAGCGCGGTGCGGATGTTGTCGGACATGCCGCCGTCCACGCTGACGTAGGTGCGCAGGCCCTGCAGCTCCTTGACGGTGCCGACCTCGTAGAGGGTGAAGGTCGTCGGGCCGGCGATGGCCCGGCCCGGCTCCACCGACAGCCGCGGCACGGCCAGTCCGGCGGCCCGGCACTCGTGGGCGACGATCTCGTGCAGCGACTTGGCGATCTCGTGGGGCTCGCGCGGGTCGTCGTCGGGGGTGTAGGCGATGCCCAGGCCGCCGCCGAGGTCGATCTCGGGCAGCTCCACGCCGTGCTCGTCGCGGACCTCGGTCAGCAGCTGCACCACGCGGCGCGCGGCGACCTCGAAGCCGGCCATGTCGAAGATCTGCGAGCCGATGTGGGAGTGGATGCCCACCAGCTCCAGGCTGTCCAGCTTCAGCACCCGCCGCACCGCCTCGGCGGCCTGCCCGTCGGCGAGCGCGAGCCCGAACTTCTGGTCCTCGTGGGCGGTGGCGATGAACTCGTGGGTGTGCGCCTCCACGCCCACCGTCACCCGGATCTGCACCCGCTGGCGCCTGCCGAGCCGCTCGGCGATGTGCGCGACGCGGGCGATCTCCTGGAAGGAGTCCAGCACGATCCGGCCGACCCCGGCCTCCACGGCCCGCTCGATCTCGGCGGTGGACTTGTTGTTGCCGTGCAGCGCGATGCGCTCGGCGGGCATCCCGCCGGCCAGCGCGGTGGCCAGCTCGCCGCCGGAGCAGACGTCGAGGTTGAGGCCCTCCTCGGTCAGCCAGCGCACCACCGCGCGGCACAGGAACGCCTTCCCCGCGTAGAACACGTCGGCCTCGTCGCCGAAGGCCTCGCGCCAGGCGCGGCAGCGGGCCCGGAAGTCGTCCTCGTCCAGGACGTAGGCGGGGGTGCCGAACTCCTCGGCCAGCGCGACGACGTCCAGTCCGCCGACGGTGGCCACCCCCCGCTCGTCGCGGGCGACGGTATGGGCCCACACGCGCGGGTCGAGGGCGTTGAGGTCGGCGGGCGGCGGGGCGTAGTGGCCCTCGGGCAGGACGTCGGCGTGGCGGGGCCCGGCGGGATGTGCGGAACGGCTCATGATCGCTTCGTGATCTCCATCACAGGTGTACGGGTGCGGTGACGCCCAGTCGGGACAGGCCGCCGGCCAGCACCGTCCCGGCGGCCTGGGCGAGGGCCAGCCGGGCCCGGTGGGCGGCCAGGGGTTTCCGCTCTCCGGCGGGCAGCACGGACCCGTGTATGCCGAGGAGGCCGTCGGCGACCGTTCCCAGGTGGCGGGCGAGCCGGCCGGGGTCACCCAGCGCGGCGATCCGCTCGTACTCGGCCAGCGCCCCCAGCAGGTCCGCCTCGCGCGGCGCGTCGTAGGCGTATCCGCCGGCCCCCGCCTCGGGGGCGAAGCCCAGGGCGCGCGCGCCGCGCAGCAGCGCCCGGGAGCGGGCATGGGCGTACTGGACGAGGAAGAGGGGGTTGGAATCGCGCTGCTCCAGCAGCCCGGGGCCGGGCTCCTCACCGGTCGCGGCGGCCCACTCGCGCACGTCGCGGGCGGGGTCGGTGCGCTCCGCCGCCGCGTACTCCCCGCAGCGCGCCGCCAGGGCCCCCACCAGTTCCGCGCGGGCCCCGCCCGCCACGGTGATGTTGAGGAACCCGGGACCGGCGACCGCCACCTCGGCGATGCCCTCCTCGCGCGCCAGCCTCTCCCGCAGGACCTCGGCGACGCCGCGGGCGGGCCGCCCGGTGACGGCGGCCAGCCGCAGCGCGGCGTTGGTGGCGTAGTCCCCGCAGCCGGGCCGCGGCGGACGCCCCACGGTGATCCGCTCCGGCAGCCCGTCCAGCGCCTCCAGCGCGTCCGGGGACAGCTCGCCCAGCGCGCCGTCGCCGGCCGCGCGGCGCACGGTGCGCAGCACGGTGCGCGAGAGCTGGGCGGGAGTCACGCGTCAAGGGTATGGGAGAGGGGGTGGAGGTGCGCGAACGCGTTCCGAAGGATGACACGCACCTCACACCGGCCCGTGCCCACCGCCCGTCCCGCGGGGCCCGTCCCGCGGGGCCCGTCCCGCTCACCCGGGCTGCCGTGTCATCCCGGCTGCCGTACGACGGGCTCCGTCCCGCACGTCCCGCCGTCACCGCGCCCGCCGGCGGCCAGCCGCCGCACCGTCCGCACCAGCTCAACCGGCTCGAACGGCTTGGCCACGAACGCGTCCACCGCCGCCGCCCGCACCTGCTCGCCGCCCAGCTCCGACCGCGTACAGGCGCTGACGATCGCCAGGCGGATGCCGCGCGTCCGCTCGTCGGCGCGCAGCCTCTCGGCGGTCCGCAGGCCGTCGAGCCGGGGCATGGCCACATCGAGCGTGATCACGTCGGGCCGCACCCGCTCCACGATCTCCAGACACTCGGCACCGTCGGCCGCGGTCACGACCTCGAAGCCTTCGAGTTCGAGGTTGACCCTGATCAGCTGCCGGATGACCTCGCTGTCGTCCACCACAAGGATCCGGCCGGACATGCCAGGCACACCCCAGAGACTAGGCCCACACCTCCGCCTGCGTCCGGCTTTCGCCCTTTTCCGCCCGCCCGGCACCGGCAAACCCTGTCCGATCCACCCCCGGGAAGCTGGTAGTGTTCTACCCGTCGCCGCGATCAACCGACCGCCGCCGACAGGCCCCCGTAGCTCAGGGGATAGAGCAACGGCCTCCGGAGCCGTGTGCGCAGGTTCGAATCCTGCCGGGGGCACCTTGGATGAGGTGCCAGAAGACCCCGCCACCAGCGAGAACGCTGCGAGCGGGGTTTTTCGCTGTGTGCAGCCGGAGGCAGGCGGATGCCGCCGAAGGCAGCCGGATGTCAGTGATCACGTAGTAATGCCGTAGTAGCCGGGAGCGGCCTCCGCGCAGGTCAGGCCCCGGTTTCGGGCCGCTTGCGGAGCACTTGCTCGGACATGCCGAGAGCCCCGGAATTCTCCGGGGCTCATGGGCTCAGCGGGTACGGCCCTCGCCGTCTCGTCCCGCTACCGGCTTCCCGGCAGCGCGGAGATCACGAACGAGCGCGTAGACGGCGATCAGGAAGATGAAGACCCCGCCCACTGCCCACAGCACGGACGCCCCTGCCTGGTACTCACCTATGCCGGTGAGGAGGAACATCGCGCCGGCGAGGACGCCGAAGGCTGAGATCAGTGTGCTGATGCGGTTGGCCACGCGTACATCTTCGACGACGGCGGCACGCCTGCACAGGAAGGTTCGATCCGCAGGACGGGCTTTGCAGCGCCTGGCACGGACCCGGGGCGCTCCCCCGCCCGTCAGGTCGGGCACGACGACCTCGGCCAACTCGTCCAGGCCCGCTGTGACGGAAGGCGGCCCGCACCGCCGGGGGTCAGGTACGGGCCCCGCGTAGCCGGACGCGCCCGTAGCGGCTCGGGATACACGCCTCAGCGAGCCGAGCATCCTCGGGCGGACGTCGACCACTCAACCCTGGACGAGTCCCGAAAGCATGAGTAACTCCAGTTATAATAGATACACCTATTCATGCAGAGGTGCACTGTGGACAAGCCCGCCGAGATGTTCGACCGCGACTTCGAATGGGCCGAACTGACCCGCTTCGCCACCCTGCCCGGCCCGCGCGCCACCCTGGGCGTGGTCTCCGGCCGGCGTCGGCAGGGCAAGACCTTCCTCCTGGACGCCGTCACACGGGCGAGCGGCGGCTTCATGTTCACCGCCACCGAGACCACCGAAGCCGACGCCCTGCGACAGTTCGGAGAAGCGCTCGCCCGACACCGCGGCCAGCCCACCCCGTTCCGCTTCGCCCACTGGGACGAGGCGATCACCGAGCTCATGCGCATCGCCGACGGAGGCAGCCCCACCGTCGCGGTCATCGACGAGTTCCCCTTCCTCGCCAAGGCCTCCCCCGCCCTCCCCTCGATCATCCAGCGCGCTCTCGACCCCGCCGCCCAGCACTCCAACACTCCCGTACGGCTCCTGCTGTGCGGCTCCGCCCTGTCCTTCATGGGCGGGCTCCTCGCCGGCAACGCCCCGCTGCGCGGCCGTGCCGGGCTGGAACTCGTCGTGCCCACCCTGGACTTCCGCCTCGCCGCTGAGTTCTGGGAGATCACCGACCCGCGCACCGCGCTGCTCACCCACGCCATCCTCGGTGGCACCCCCGCCTACCGCCGTGAGTTCACCCAGGGGGACGTCCCGACCGGCCCCGAGGACTTCGACGCATGGGTCGCCCGCGCCGTCCTCAACCCCGCCCGTCCTCTCTTCCGCGAGGCCCGCTATCTGCTCGCGGAGGAGCCTGAGCTCCACGACACCGCTCTCTACCACTCCGTCCTGGCCGCCATCGCCGCCGGGAACACCGCACGCGGCGGCATCGCCGACTACCTCGGCCGCAAGTCCACCGACCTGGCCCACCCGCTCAGCGTCCTCCATGACGTTGGCATGATCACCCACGAGGCCGACGCCTTCCGCCGTAACCGCTCCGCCTACCGCATCGCCGAACCCCTGATCGCCTTCTACCACGCGGTCATGCGCCCCGCCTGGGGCGATCTGGAGCGCCCAGGACGCGCACCCGCCGTCTGGCGCCGCGCCCAGTCCACCTTCCGCAGCAAGGTCGTCGGCCCGCACTTCGAGCAGGTCTGCCGCGAGTGGGCCCGCTGGCACGCGGCCCCCGCCACCCACGGCGGGCAGGCCACCCGGGTCGCCGCCGGGACCGTCAACGATCCCGCCGCGAAGACCGGCCACGAAGTCGACGTCGCGGTGCACGGCGAGACCGACAGCGGCCGCGAGGCACTGCTCGCCATCGGCGAGGCCAAGTGGAACGACGTCATGGGTATGGGGCACCTCGAACGCCTCCGGCGGATCCGCGCCCTCCTCGTCGCGCGCGGCACCGCACACGGCACGACCCGGCTGCAGTGCTACAGCGGCGCCGGCTTCACCGGCGAACTGCGCCGCCTCGCCGAGGAAGACCCCACCGTTCAGCTGATCGACCCATTCCGTCTCTACCACGGCGACTGATCCGACCGGAGTATCAGATACCGTCACGTGCCTCGGTGAGCAGCCGCTGCGCCTCCAGCACCGCATCGCGCAGACGCCCCGGCCGTACGCCCTCACGCGCCAGCCACTCGTCCAGGCGGGGCCGCAGGTGGCGGACCATCGCCGGGTCGTGCCGCCGCAGCACCGAGCGGCAGACCGAGATCTCCTCCTGGATCTCCCGGCGGAGGTCGTCGGTCCAGCCCTGTTCCGTGTCCGCCGGGCCCAGAGGTGCCTTGAGGGCGGCCACGGCCCCGTCGAGCGACGCGAGCAGGTCCATGGTCCTCCGAGGGGCGCGGGGAGAGGCGTCCCGGCGCGGCGGGACGGGCGTCGGGGCGGGCGGGGCGTCGTCGTGTGCGTCGATCGGCACCGGGCAAGGATGCCATCCGCCTCGGACAGGTGCGTGGTCGCGCGGGGCCGTTCGACTCGGGCCGGCGGTGGGAAGGTTCCCGCTGGAATCGGCCCGGCCCGGCGGGGCCGCGACCTCGACGGGATGTGCCCATGTTGCATGTGCGCTTCGACAGCGGGGAGTTGGCCCGGTTGCGGGTGGCGCGGCGGACCGACCCGCTGTGGGAGGCCGTCCTGAGCCTGCACCTGCTGCAGAACCGGCAGGCCGCGCTCGTCTTCGACCCCTGGCGGCAGGAGGTGCGCGCGGCGCTGGAGCGGCACCGGATGCTCCCGGTGGTCCGGGAGCTGATGCGGCTGTGCCCGCCCGCCCCGTACTTCCCCGACTTCCTCACCCCCGGCCGCGGCGAGGACGACGTGGACGCGGCCCTGGACCGGGTGCTGGCCACGCCCCGGCGGCGGCTGGCCGAGGAGCTGGCGCGGGTGTACGTGCGCGGTCCGGTGCCGCGGAGCGTGCGGTGGGTGGCCGAGGGCGGGGCGGAGGCGCTGCGGTGGCTGGGAGACGCCCTGCGCCGCTACCACGACGTGGCGGTGGCGCCGTATCTGGCGGCCGTCCGGGCGCGGGCCGCGGCCGACCGCGCCCGGCGGGGCGAGGCCGCCCTGACGGGGGGCGCGCAGGCACTGCTGGAAAGCTACGCCGCGCCCGAGGGCTGGGAGTACGACGGGCACACGCTGCGGGCGCCCTATCCGCTGGAGCGCGAACTGCGTCTGGAGGGGCGGGCGTTGACGCTGATGCCCGGCTTCTTCTGCGTCCGCACCCCGCTGGTGCTGGCGGACGACTCGCTGCCGCCGGTCCTGGTGCACCCGCTCTCCCCCGCGCCCGGCTGGCTGACCCGGCTGCGGCGGGACGAGGCGGCGCCGCCGGTGGCGCAGCTGATCGGCGGTACGCGCTCGCGGGTGCTGGAGTTGCTGGAGGAGCCGGTGACGACCACCGGCCTGGCGGCGCGTACGGGCCTGGCGCCGTCGACGGTGAGCCACCACGTGGCGGTGCTGCGGGACGCGGGGCTGGTGGCCTCGCGGCGGGACGGGATGCGGGTGCTGCACCGCCGCACCCCGCTCGGCACGGCGCTGCTGGACGGCCGCGTCCCCTGAACCGGACACTCGCCGGCGGTCACCGCGGAAGGCCGGAAGGCCTTGGCGCGCAAGGCATTCAAGCTGGTTCGAAAGGCTCCCGCCGCCCGTTGTGAGAGGGCGCCGGTCCGGTTACGTTCCCACCACCGCGCAGCCGGCGGCCGGCGCGTTCCGCGGGCCGCGTTCCCCCACCCTCACACCACGAGGAGCCACCGCATGTCTTCGCGATCCCTCACACCCTCCCCCTCGCGGCGGCGGCCGCTCCGGCGGCTCCTGGCCGTGCTGGCCGGGACGCTCGCCGTGCTGGCCGGGACGCTCGCCGCGACTCCGGCCGCGGCGGCGGAGGCCGGCACGCTGGCCGCCCCCAACTTCAAGGCCCCCTACGCCTGCGGCCAGAGATGGACCTACAGCCACCACTCCGCGGAGGTGCGCCGCGCGCTGGACTTCGTACGCGCCGACGGCGGCTCCACCGCGGGCGCCCCCGTCCTGGCCTCGGCGGCGGGCACCGCGACACGGCACTACCAGGCCGGTGGCGCGGGCAACTACATCGTCATCGACCACGGCGGCGGCTGGAAGACGTACTACTTCCACCTGGCGTCCTTCTCCGTGGCGAGCGGCGCCTGGGTCGGGCAGGGGCAGCAGATCGGCACCACCGGCAGCACCGGCAACTCCTCCGGCGCCCACATCCACTACGAGCAGCTCTACAACGGCGTCGGGCAGAACATCCGCATCAACGGCTCGGCCCTGGCCTACCCCGGCGGCTACCACCAGTACTACCTCACCAGCGACAACGGCTGCGGCGGCGGGAGCAGCTTCATGACCTGGGGCTCGGGCGTACGCGTCCGGGCCGACGCCTACCTCTCCTCGGCCGTGGTGACCACCCTGGCCGGTCCCACCCGGGTCACGGTCGTCTGCCAGAAGCAGGGCGACACCGTCAACGCCGAGGGCTACACCAACAACTGGTGGAGCAAGCTCCGCGACCAGGGCGGTTTCGTCTCCAACATCTACATCGACCACCCCGACGCCAAGCTGCCGGGCGTGCCGAACTGCTGACGCGCGGCGCGACCGGAGGGGCGAGGGGGCCCGGCCGTGCGGCCGGGCCCCCTCGCCTCCCCCTCGGCTCCCCTCCCCTCAGCCGATCGGGTTGGATGGACCGGAGCGCCGCCAAGCCGCCGGCGGGCGGCCTTACACGGAAGAGGGGCAGTCCGCACATGGGATTCACGCCAGGCCGCCGCATCACCCACTGCCCGTACTGCGGGACGCCCTACCCGGACGGCGCCGGGTGGCCCAGGGACTGCGCGGGCTGCGGCGAGACGAGCTGGGCCAACCCCCTGCCCGTCGCGGTCGCGCTCCAGCCCGTCGCCACCGCCGGGGGCGGCAGGGGCCTGGTGGTGGTGCGGCGGGACATCGAGCCCTTCCGCGGTGAACTGGCGCTGCCCGGCGGTTACATGGAGCTGGGCGAGAGCTGGCGGCAGGCCGCCGTGCGCGAGCTGTGGGAGGAGACCGGGCTCGAGGCCGCGGCGGAGGGCGTGACCCTTCTCGACGTCCACAACGGGGGTACCAGCCTTCTCGTCTTCGGCCTGCTGCCCGAGCGGGACGCCGCCTCCCTTCCCCCGTCGGCGCCCACGGCCGAGGCCACGGAGTGGCTGGTGCTGGAGGAGCCGGCCGAGCTGGCCTTCCCGGCGCACACCGAGGTGATGCGGGCATATCTCACGGGGGAGGCCGCCGGTCAGGCCGTGTAGGTCGGCGCACCTCCGGGCCCCGGTACGGACCGGGAGCGGCACGGCGGTCCGGCGGTCCGGCGGTCCGGCGGTCCGGCGGTCCGGCGGCATGGAGCGTTCCGGCGCTCCGGAGCGGTCTCACGGGCCGGCGCCGGGAGGACGACATCGAGGGCCGGCATCAGGAGCGGGTGTCCGGGATGCGGCGCCGGAAGTCTGTTTCGCGGCGCTTTGCCCCACGATCGCACGGGACTTTCGAAGCGATCTCGCGAGAAGGCGTTTACGAGCGCTTCATACGGCGATACCTTGAAGCAATGGGAGCGCTCCCAGCGGCGGGTCGCGGACGACCCCCACGCCTTCCGGCCGACCGCCGCCGAGGGGAGCGCCTCCACGTATGGCTGCACACCCGCCGGCGGGTCGCGGCCGGCCCGGCCCGCTCCGCGGGCAGGCGCCGGCGGCCGCCCGCCGGCGCGGAAGACTCCGAAGGAGACCCCCCACCATGGCTGTTCAGCACACCGTCCGGCGCAGGACGCCGGCCCGCTCCCCCCGCCCCTTAGCCCTCCTCGGGGCTGCCCTGTTCGGCCTCGTCATGGCCTCCGCCCCCACCCCGGCGACGGCGCACGGCGCGACCATGATGCCGGGCTCGCGCACCTACCTGTGCTACCAGGACCTGGTCAGGAACGGGCACCAGACGCCGTCCAACCCGGCCTGCGCGGCCTCGGTCCGGGAGGACGGGACCACCGGGCTGTACAACTGGTTCGCCGTCCTCGACTCCAACGGCGGCGGCCGCACCACGGGCTACATCCCGGACGGCAAGCTGTGCAGCGGCGGCGACCGGGGACCGTTCGACTTCTCCTCGTACAACGCCGCCCGCAGCGACTGGCCGAAGACGCACCTCACCTCCGGCACCAACGTCCAGATCAAGCACAGCAACTGGGCGCACCACCCGGGACGCTTCGACGTCTACATCACCAAGCAGGGCTGGTCCCCGAACAAGGCCCTGGCCTGGGGTGACCTGGAGAAGATCAACACCGTGACCAACCCGCCGCAGTCGGGCAGCGTCGGCTCCGAGAGCGGCCACTACTACTGGAACGTCCAGCTGCCGCAGCGTTCCGGCCAGCACCTCATGTACATCCACTGGACCCGCTCCGACAGCCAGGAGAACTTCTACTCCTGCTCCGACGTCGTCTTCGACGGCGGCAACGGCAATGTGACGTGGTGACCGGAAGGCGCTCCGCCCCAGGGGCGCGCTGATCTCACAGGACCCCGCCGGACTCGTCCGGCGGGGTCCTTCCGTGTGCGCACGGCCGGGGGAGACCGGTGGGGGCGCACGCGGAAGGACCCCGCGGATTCGGCCGGTCCGGCGACCCGCGCCCCCGGACGGACACTCACCTCCCCGCCGTGGCGCGGCGGGGCCGTCCGGGCGGCGGGGCAGGCCGCTGACCTGCGGTGAGGTGCCGGCACCCTCACCCGTGCGGTGCAGCCGGGCGGAAAGCGCCTCCGGGTGGCCGCAAGGCCTCTGAGCTGGGCTTTAGCCGACTTGACTACCGAACGTGATGGATTGCGTGCACATATGTGCCGATTTAACGTGAATTGCGCGTGGTAGTGATCGGCTCATCACGGGCCGTGACGCAGTCCATGTGTCCTTTCCCCGGGCCCGGTCCCGCACCGGGCCCTCCCCTCCCAGGAGGTTTCTCCACAATGGTCAAGTCGAAGCTCAGCAAGCTCGCCCTGGTCGCCGCCGGTGGCGCCGTCGCACTCGCCACCGCCGCCGGGCCGGCCTTCGCCGAGCCGCCCGCCCCCTCCGCCGACCTCGGCCGGCAGAGCGTCGAGGCCCCGCGCGCCGGTGCCGAGACGCGCAACCCGGAGATGGCGCCGGAGTCGATGGACGACAGGCGTCACCACACCTACAAGGGCCAGGTCATCGCCCGCTCCGGCCTGAACGTCCGCAGCCACCCCAACACCCGCAGCCGGGTTCTGGCGACCCTGCCCTACGGCAAGGTCATCCACATCGAGTGCAAGGTCAACAGCCAGAACATCGACGGCAACCCGCGCTGGTACAAGCTGGACCGCAAGCACCACCACCACGACGGCTGGGTCTCCGCCCGCTACGTGAAGAACATCGGTCCGGCCCCGCACTACTGCCACCGCTGACGGCCGCGGCCGAACCATCGGCGCCCGTCCACGTCGCCTCCCGGCGGCGCGGGCGGGCGCCGCCGTGCGCGGGCCGTCCGAGGGGCGGAAAGCCCCGCGCCGCCCGGGCGCCCGCCACTACCGTGCGATCCATGACGACCAACGCCGCACACCAGCTCGCCCAGGTCAACATCGCCCGCCTCAAGGCGCCCCTGGACTCCCCCCTGCTGAGGGACTTCACCGAGGCCCTCGACCCGGTCAACGCCGTCGCCGACGGCGCCGACGGCTTCGTGTGGCGGCTGCAGGGCGAGTCGGGCGACGCCACGGACGTACCCGTCTTCGGGGACGACTGGCTGATCGTCAACATGTCCGTGTGGCGGGACCTCCCCTCTCTCACGGCTTTCATGTACACCGGTCGCCACCGGGAGCTGCTCAAGCGGCGGCACGAGTGGTTCGAGCGGGTCGCCGAGGCGATGACCGCCCTGTGGTGGGTTGAGGCCGGGCACCGCCCCTCCGTGGCCGAGGCCGAGGAGCGCCTGCTGCGCCTGCGGGAGCAGGGCCCCACGCCGTACGCGTTCGACCTGCGCACGACCTTCGGTCCGCACGGCCGGGAGGGCTGATCCGCGGCAGGCGGGGCGCCGGAGCGCGTCCCGCCCGGTCGTGCGCGGGGGATTGACGGGCTTGCTGACGAGCGGTCTCATAAGAGGCGAGTCAGGTGTGACCGTCAGTAACCCGACAGTGAGGTGGCCGTGCGATGACGACCGCGACCGACGCCAAAGGGCTCCGGGACGCCCTCGGGCCGCTCAGGGACCGCGAACAGGTGGCCGAGCGCCTGCTCGAGTCGTCGGCCAGGCACTCCTTCGACCCCGACCGGGAGCTGGACTGGGACGCGCCCTTCGAGGAGGGCAAGTGGTTCTGGCCGCCGGAGCTGGTCTCCCTCTACGGCACCCCGCTGTGGAGGCGGATGTCCCAGGAGCAGCGGATGGACCTCGCCCGCCGCGAGGCCGCCTCGCTCGCCTCGCTCGGCGTCTGGTTCGAGATCATCCTCATCCAGCTGCTGGTGCGCCACATCTACGACAAGCCCATGGACAGCTCGCACGTGCGCTACGCCCTCACCGAGATCGAGGACGAGTGCCGGCACTCCAAGATGTTCACCCGCTTCATATCCAGGGCGGGTGTGCGGCCGTACCCGGTCCCGCGGTTCCACCACAATCTGGCCCGGGTCCTCAAGACCGTCTCCACCACGCCCGGTTCGTTCACCGCGACCCTGCTGGGCGAGGAGGTGCTGGACTGGATGCAGCGGCTGACGTTCCCCGACGAGCGGGTCCAGCCGCTGGTGCGCGGCATCACCCGCATCCACGTCGTCGAGGAGGCCCGGCACGTGCGCTACGCGCGCGAGGAGCTGCGCCGCCAGATGGTGAGCTGCCCGCGCTGGGAGGCGGAGCTGACCCGGATCAGCTCCGGGCAGGCGGCCCGGGTGATGTCCGTGTCCTTCGTCAACCCGCGGGTCTACACCGATGTCGGGCTCGACCGCCGCGAGGCGGTCGCCCAGGTGAGGGCCAGCGGCCACCGCCGCGAGGTGATGCAGGCGGGCGCGAGGCGGCTGACGGAGTTCCTGGACGAGATCGGGGTGCTGCGCGGGGCCGGCCGCAGGCTGTGGCGGAGTTCCGGGCTGCTGGCGTAGGGCCGGGGCGGGCGCGGCGTCCCGGACGGGCGGTACGGGCGGTACGGGCCGTGCGGACGGGACGGAGGCGGCCGGCGGCGGCTACCCTGCCCGCATGACCGCCCCGGCATACCGCAGGCTCACCGTGGAGGAGCGGCGCGACCAGCTCATCGGCACCGCGCTGGTCCTCTTCGCGCACCGCGCCCCCGAGGACGTCTCGCTCGACGACGTCGCCGCGGCGGCCGGCGTCTCGCGCCCCCTGGTCTACCGCTACTTCCCCGGCGGCAAGCAGCAGTTGTACGAGGCCGCCCTGGGCAGCGCGGCCGAGGAGCTGCGGCGGTGCTTCGCCGAGCCGCAGAGCGGTCCGCTCAGCCGCAGGCTGTCGCGGGCGCTGGACCGCTACCTCGCCTTCGTCGACGGGCACGACGCGGGGTTCGCCGCCCTGCTGAGGGGCGGCAGCGTCGCCGAGACGTCCCGTACGGACGCGATCGTGGACGGGGTGCGGCGGGCCGCGGCCGAGCAGATCCTGCTGCACCTGAAGGTGGAGCCGGGACTGGAGCCGGGCCCGCGGCTGCGGATGGCGGTCCGCACCTGGATCGCCGCGGTGGAGGCCGCCTCGCTGATCTGGCTCGACGAGGGCAAGCAGCCGCCGCTGCCGCGGTTGCGCGACTGGCTGGTGGACCACTTCCTCGCCCTGCTCGCCGCCACCGCCGCCGGTGATCCGCGGACGGCGGAGATCGCCCGTGCCGCGCTGGCGCTGGAGCGGCCGGACGGACCGGCGGGCCGGCTGGTCCGGCAGGTGGCCCCGGTGGTCGGCGACGCCCTCCACCTGCTGTGACACTGGAGCGGTGAGAAGCGAGGAGACGGCGTTCACCGGCGGGCCGATGGACGGGCGGGTGCTGCCCGTCCTGCTCGGCCCCACGGGACGTCCGCCGAAGTACTACGAGATCCCCGTCCCCGATCCGGCGGGCGGCCGGCCCGTCGTCCACGTCTACCGCCTGGAGGCGGTCTCCGGCGGCGGGAGGTGGTCGGTGCTGCCGCGCGGCTGGCGGTACGTGTACCAGCCGGAGGGCAGGGAGCGGCGCGGGCCGAGGTGGCCGTGGAGCCGGCCGGGCGGTCGTCGCCCGCCGTCCGCCGGCGGCCGGTGAGCCCGGGGAAGCACGGGCTCAACTCGCCCCGGGGTTTCATGAGTTGTAGGAGAACCTTGAATGAGAGCGCTCTCACGCAAAAGTCTTGACCTTTGAACGCGCTCTCAGCACAGTGGCTTCATCCGGCCTTCCTCCCGCCCCTCCGGGCGGCGGCCGGGCGCACGGCCCTGCATGTCGTGCTCATGCCATTACCACGTCCGTCAGGAGATCCCCACCGTGGTGTCACGCAGAAGGTTCCTCGGCCTGTCCGCCGCAGCCGTCTCGGCCCCCGTCATCGGATACGCCGCCACGTCCTCGGGCTTCGCCGCCGGCCCGCCCGCCCGTACGGCCGCCGCCGTCCCCACCGTGCGGTTCGCCAACGAGACCGGCCGGTCCACCGCGTTCGCCTACGTCCACGCCGACGTGCCCGGCGGCGGGCAGGGCTTCCTCAACCCCTCCACCGGCCGCCTGGACCCGATCCCCAATCCGGCCGAGCGGATGCACGACCTGAGCGGCTTCCTCGAGTCGCACCGGATCCCGTTCGACCGGGACATCCCCCTCAACGACCACCTCACCGGTGGCCGGGCGTACGTCTCGCTCGGGCAGAGCGTCTCCTTCTTCGCCAACCCCAACGCGGGCGGCGCCGCGGGCGCCCTCGTCCAGCCGTCGGCCGCCAATCCCGCCGACGCCTCGTACCGCACCGCCTGGGACTACTGCGAGTTCACCTACAACCCGAGCGGGATCTGGGGGAACATCACCTGCGTGGACGGCGTCGCCCTCCCCATCTCCCTGACCCTCACCCCCGGCAGCGGGCAGGTGCAGCACGTCGGCGGCATGCCCGCCGGAGGGACCGCGGCGCTGGCCGAGCGGCTGCGGGGAGCCGGCGGCGACTGGGGCAGGTGCGCGCTGTACGACGGTGACAGGCTGGTGCGGGTCTCCAGCCCCGCCAAGCTCCCGGGCCTGGGCACGGAGGTGTTCGCCGGGCACTACCGGTCCTACGTCGACGAGGTGTGGCACGCCTACCGCGCCGACGGCGGCCGGGACCTGCGGATCGCCCTGGGCGACGTCTGGCCGGGGAAGACCGTCACCGGCCGGACCCACGGCGACCGGCTGGTCTTCGAGGGCATCACGGACGGCTCCCCCGCCTCCTTCGCCAAGCCGGGGACGGCCGGCACCACCGCCGAGGCCGACATCTTCGGCTGCGACGGCACCCTCCACGGGATCAACGCCACCCAGCAGGGGCGCATCGCCGCCGTGCTGGGCGCCGCGCTGTGCCGCACCACGCTGCTGAGCAACCCCTCCCAGCCCGACGCGACCTCCGCGGAGTTCTACACCCACGGCCCCCGGTACGAGTACGCGCGGGCCGTGCACGAGCTGGCGGCCGACGGCCGCGGCTACGCCTTCCCCTACGACGACGTCACGCCCACCGAGGAGAGCGACCTGGCGGGCGCGGTGATGTACACCGAGCGGCCCGACGACTGGGCGCTGGCCATCACCGTCAAGCGGCCCGTCTGAGGCGCCCGGCCGAGGCACCCCGTCCGGGACACCGGCCGGTGTCCCGGACGTCGTTCCTCACGGAGGTCCACGGCGGTCCACGGCGTCTTACGGCGTTTGCCGTAACCAGGACACCGGTCCGGAGGCCGGCCCGGGCCCCGCGTGCCACGATCGCCGCAGGAGCCCCGCTCGGAGACCCGCGGGGCGGTGCGGAGCGCGGAGGTGAGCCGGTGGTGAGGGTGCGGGTCCGTCTGGCGCGGGCGGTGGTCGCGGCGGTGACCGGCGCCGCGGTCGCCGCCGGGCCGGGGCAGACCGCCGCCGCGGCCCCGTCGCCTCCCCCGCTCCCCCCAGCGGTCCCGGACGGTCCGGCCCCGGCGGACGGGCCGCCCGGGAGTGCCGGAGCGGACGGCGGCGTACCCGTCAGCGAACTGCTGACCCGGATGCGGGACCTGTACCGGCGGGCCGAGGCCGCCGGCGAGGCGCACGGCGCCGTCGAACGGGAGGTGGCCGAGCGGCACGGGAAGGTCGACCGGCTCCAGCGCGAACTGGCCGGCACCCGCGTACGGCTGGCGGAGGCCCGCGACGAGACCGGTCGGCTGGCCCGGCAGCACTACCGGGGCGCCTCCGGGGTGCTTCCGCCCTCCCTCCGGCTGCTGTTCGGCCGCGACGAGCGGGAGGTGCGGACGGTGCTGGAGCACGGACGGGCGGTGGAGCGGGTGCTCGGCGAACGGGCCGCCGCGGCGGCCCGGCTGGCGGCGGAGGAGCGGCGGCTGGACCTGCTCGCGACCCGGGCGCGCGGCGCCCTGGACCGGCAGCTCGCGCGCGGCGCCGACAGCGTGCGCCGG
>NZ_JBKJFM010000229.1:0-6511 GCF_046614825.1 Streptomyces nanhaiensis | reverse complement strand
CCGTGGCCGGAGATCCGGGTGCGCCGGCGCTGGTGTGCGGGCGGCGGTCGGTGACCTACGGCGAGCTCGACGGGCTGACCGGCGGGCTGGCGGCGGCGCTGGCCGCCGCGGGGGTGGGCCGGGGGAGCGCGGTGGGGGTCCTGCTACGGCGCGGGATCGGGTCGGTGGCCGCGATGCTGGCGGTGTGGCGGGCCGGCGGGGTGTACGTACCGCTGGACCCCGATCTGCCGCCCGAGCGGCTGCGGTTCATGGTCGCCGAGGCGGAGGTGGGCTGCGTCGTCACCGACGCGGCGACCGCGAGGACGGCCGCCGGACTGGACGCGGTCGCCGTACGGGCCGACACCGCCGGCTCCGACCCCGGCGGCCCCCGTCACATCCCCGGCCCGCACGACCTGGCGCACGTCGTCTTCACCTCCGGCTCCACCGGCCGGCCCAAGGCCGTCGGTGTGGAGCACCACGCCCTGGCCGCCCATGTCGCCGCCGCCCGCGACCGCTACGGCATCACCGCCGGGGACCGGGTGCTGGCCTTCGCCTCCTTCTCCTTCGACGCCTCCCTGGACCAGGTGCTGCCCGCGCTGACGTGCGGCGCGCAGGTGATCGTCCGCCCCGACGAGCCGTGGCTGCCGACCCAGGTACCCGAGGTGGTCGAGCGGCACGGCGTCACCGTCGTGAACCTCCCGCCCACCTACTGGACCGAGCTGGCGTTCTCCCTCGACCGCCGCGCCGCCGCGAGACTGGCCGGTCTGCGGCTGCTGATCCTGGGCGGGGAGTCCGTACCGGCCGAGGCGCTGGCCGCCTGGCGGGCCGCGGCGCCCCACGTGCGGGTCTGCAACGCCTACGGGCCGACCGAGACGACCGTCACCTCCACCACGTACGAGGTCACCGGGCAGGTCGGCGGACGGGTGCCGATCGGCCGCCCGCTGGGGTCGCGCCGGGTGTACGTGGTGGACGCGCACGACCGGCCCGTGGACGTCGGCGTCCCCGGCGAACTGCTCATCGGCGGGCCGGAGCTGGCGCGCGGCTACCTGGGGCGGCCGGCGCTGACCGCGGAGCGGTTCGTGCCCGATCCCTTCGCCCCCGGCGGCGGCCGGCTCTACCGCACCGGCGACATGGTGCGGTGGCTGCCCTCGGGCGACCTGGAGTTCCTCGGCAGGAGCGACGACCAGGTCAAGATCCGCGGCTTCCGTGTCGAGCTCGGCGAGGTCGAGGCGGCCCTGCGCGAGTGCCCCGGGGTGACCGCCGCCGCCGTGCGGCCCGACACCGCGACCGGCCAGACCCTGATCGGCTACGTCGTGACCGGCGGCACCGGCGGCACCGGCGGCACCGGCGGCACCAGCGGCACCGTCGAGCCGGCCGCGCTGCGGTCCTGGTGCGCCGAGCGGCTGCCGCACTACGCGGTGCCCTCCGACTTCGTGCTCCTCGACGCGCTCCCCGTGAACGCCTCGGGCAAGCTCGACCGCGCCGCGCTGCCCGACGCCCGCCCCGACCGCGCCGCCGGCCGCGTCGCCCACACCCCGCCCCGCGACGAGAGCGAGCGGATCATCGCGGCCGTCTGGGCGGACGTCCTCGGCGTCGAGCGGGTCGGCATCGACGACGGCTTCTTCGACCTGGGCGGGCACTCGCTGCTCGCCACGATGGCGGTCTCCCGCGTCGCCGAGCGCCTGGGCCGCGACATCGAGCTGCGCACCCTGTTCGAGAACCCCCGCATCCGCGAGTTCGGCCCGGCGGTGGCCGCCGCGCGCCGGGCCGCCGGGACCGCGGTCACCCCCGTGGACCGCTCCGGCCCCCTGCCGATGTCCTTCGCCCAGGAGCGGCTGTGGTTCCTGGACCGCACCTCCGAGGCGGGCGACGAGTACGTCCTGTGGTTCTCCTGGCGCCTGCGCGGCGGCCTGGACCGCGACGCCTGGCAGGCAGCGCTGGACGACGTGACGGCCCGGCACGAGGTGCTGCGCACCGCCCTGGTCGAGGTGGACGGCCGCCCCGCACAGCAGGTCTGCGACCCGATGGGCGTACCGCTGGAGTGGCGGCACGCCCCGGACGGCGAGGACGAGGAGGCCCGGCTGGAAGCGGTGCGGGAGCAGGCCCACGCGCTCGCCACCCGCCGCTTCGACCTGGACCGCCCGCCGATGCTGCGCGCCGGCGTGTGGGAGCTGGGGCCGCGCGACCACGTCGCCGTCCTCGCCTTCCACCACGTGGCCACCGACGGCTGGTCCAAGGACGTCTTCACCGAGGAACTGGCGGCCTGCTACCGGGCGCGCCTGGCGGGCCGGTCCCCGGCACTGCCCGAACCGCCCGTGCAGTACGGCGACTTCGCGGTGTGGCAGCGCGAGCTGGCCGGGGACGGGACGCTGGAGGGCCGGCTGGACTACTGGGAGGAGGAGCTGAAGGACCTCCCGGTGCTGCGGCTGCCCACCGACCGCCCCCGCCCCACGGCCTGGTCGGGCCGTGGCGGCGCGGTCGAGGTGGGACTGCCCTCCGAACTGGCCGCCAGACTGGACGCCTTGGCCCGCGAACAGGGGGCGACGCGCTTCATGGTGCTCCTGGCCGCGGTGCAGACGGTGCTGGCCCGCTGGTCCGGGCAGGACGACGTCCCGGTGGGCACCCCCGTCGCCGGCCGCGGCCGGACGGAGCTGGAGCGGCTGGTCGGGTTCTTCGTCAACACCGTCGTCCTGCGCGGCGACCTGTCCGGCTCCCCCACCTTCGCCGAACTGCTCGCAAGGGTCCGGGCGACCGTGCTGGGCGCCTTCGACCACCAGGACGTGCCCTTCGAGAAGCTGGTGGAGCGGCTGCGGCCCGAGCGCGACCTGTCCCGCAACCCGCTGTTCCAGGTGATGGTCGACGTCCAGGAGAGCCCCGCGGCGGGGCCGGACATCGAGGGGGTAGAGGCGACCGGCTTCGACCTGCCGTGGGCGTCGGCCAAGTTCGACCTGACCACCACCTTCCTCCTGTACCCCGACCGGTTCGCCCTCAACGTCGAGTACGCGGCCGACCTCTTCGACGCCGCCACCGCCACCCGGCTGGCCGAGCACGTGGGACGGGTGCTGGCCGCCGTCACCGCCGACCCGGACGTCCCCGTACACCGGGTGGACCTGCTGTCGCCCGCCGAACGCGCGCACCTGGTCGCCACCGCGGGTGCGGACCGGACCGCCGCGGGGCCCGAGGCGTTCACCGCCGTGGCCGTGGCCGGAGATCCGGGTGCGCCGGCGCTGGTGTGCGGGCGGCGGTCGGTGACCTACGGCGAGCTCGACGGGCTGACCGGCGGGCTGGCGGCGGCGCTGGCCGCCGCGGGGGTGGGCCGGGGGAGTGCCGTGGGCGTCTGCGTACGGCGCGGGATCGGGTCGGTGGCCGCGATGCTGGCGGTGTGGCGGGCCGGCGGGGTGTACGTACCGCTGGACCCCCGCCTCCCCGCCGAGCGGCTGCGGTTCATGGTCGCCGAGGCCGAGGTGGTATGCGTGGTGGGTGACGCGTCCACCGCGCGAGCGCTCGCCGCGCTCACGGTCCCCGTCGTACCGGCCGACGAGGTGCGCCCCGACCCCGGCGCGCCCCGCCACACGCCCGACCCGCACGATCTGGCCTACACCATCTTCACCTCCGGCTCCACCGGCCGGCCCAAGGCCGTCGGCGTGGAGCACCACGCCCTGGCCGCCCATGTCGCCGCCGCCCGCGAGCTGTTCGCGATCACCGCCCGGGACCGGGTGCTGACCTTCGCCTCCTTCTCCTTCGACGCCTCGCTGGAGCAGATCCTCCCCGCGCTCGGGGCGGGCGCGACCGTGGTCGTCCGCCCCGACGAGGTGTGGTCGGTGGAGGAACTGGCCGAACGGGTGCGCGCCGAGGGGATCACCGTCATGGAACTCACCCCCTCCTACTGGGAGGAGGTGGTCGCCCGGCTGGAGACGGTCGCCGGCGACCTGGCGAGCCTGCGCCTGCTGGTCACCGGGGGAGAGGAGCTGCCCTCGGGGCCGCTGGAGCGGTGGTTCGCCCACCTGCCCGCAGTCCCGGTCGTCAACACCTACGGGCCCACCGAGTCGGTCGTCTCCGCCACGGCCCACCCGGTCACCGCACCGGTCGGCGGACGGGTGCCGATCGGCCGCCCGCTGGGCTCGCGCCGGGCCTACGTGGTGGACCCCCACGGCAACCTCGCCCCGCTCGGCGTCCCCGGCGAACTGCTGGTCGGCGGGCCGGAGCTGGCGCGCGGCTACCTGGGGCGGCCGGCGCTGACCGCGGAGCGGTTCGTGCCCGACTCCTTCGTCCCCGGCGGCGGCCGGCTCTACCGCACCGGCGACATGGTGCGCCGACTGCCCTCGGGCGACCTGGAGTTCACCGGCAGGAGCGACGACCAGGTCAAGATCCGCGGCTTCCGCGTCGAACCGGGCGAGACCGAGACCGTGCTGCGCCGCCACCCCGGCGTCCACTCGGCCGCCGTCGTGGTCCGCGAGCTGCGCGGCGAACGCTCCCTGGTGGGCTATGCCGCAGGCCGGGGCCTCACCGCCGAGTCCCTGGCCGCCCACTGCCGCGCCCATCTGCCCGCCTACCAGGTCCCGGCCGCCTTCGCCGTACTCGACGCGCTGCCGCTGACCGTGCAGGGCAAGCTCGACACCGCCGCCCTGCCCGAGCCCGAACCTCCCGCCCCCGCCGAGTTCACACCGCCGAGGACCCCCACCGAGACGGTGACGGCGCAGATCTGGGCCGAGGTGCTGGGGGTGCCCCGGGTCGGCGTGCACGACGACTTCTTCGCACTGGGCGGGCACTCGCTGCGCGCCGTGGCCGCCGCCTCCCGCCTGCGGACCGCCTTCGACTGCCCCCTCCAGGTCCGCGACCTGTTCGAGCACCCCACCGTCGAGCTGCTCGCCGCCGAGGTGGAGCGGCAGCTCGTCGAACTGATCTCCGCGATGAGCGACGACGAGATCGACCTGTCCCTGACGGTGGACCACCAAGACTGAGATTGGACGGAACGCGCCATGACCACTTCGGAGATCCAGCCCGGGATCCGGCCCGACGCCCGGACCGGGGCCCGTCCCGAGTCCCGGCCCCGGACAGCGCGCACCGCACTCTCGCCGGCCGCCCGGCGGCTGCTGGAGCAGCGGCTGCGCGGACTGGCCGGCGCCGCCCCGGCCGCCATACCCCGGCTCTCCCCGCGCCCCGACCGCGCGCCCCTGTCCGCCGCACAGCAGCGCCTGTACTTCCTCGACCAGCTCGACCCCGGCGCCGCCACCTACCTGATGCCCGCCGCCTGGCGGCTGACCGGTCCGGTGGACACCGCCGCGCTCGACGGCTCCGTCCGCGACCTCGTCGCCCGCCACGAGCAGCTGCGGGTGACCTTCCCCGCCCACGACGGCGTCCCGCACCAGCGCGTCCACCCCGCGGGCCGGTCGCGTCTGGAGACGGCGGACCTGGCGGCCCTGCCCGGACGGACCCTGGAGGAGGCCGTACGCGAGCTGGCGATGCGCCCCTTCGACCTGGCCGCCGAGACGCCCTTCCGGGCCACCCTGCTCAGGGCCGCCGAGGACGACCACGTCCTGATCCTGGCCATGCACCACATCGTCTCCGACGGCTGGTCGCTGGAGATCCTGGTGCGCGACCTGCGCGAGCTGTACCGCGCCAGGACCGGGGGTGGCCCGGCCGGGCTGCCCGAACTGCCCATCGAGTACACCGACTACGCCGTCTGGCAGCGCGGCGCGGACGAGGCCGCCGACCTCGGCTACTGGCGCACCCGGCTGGCCGGTCTGACCCCGCTGGAGCTGCCCGCCGACCACCCGCGCACCGACACCCCCCGCCACACCGGCGCCGTGCACACCGCCGAGCTGCCCGGAGGGCTGTCGGCGGCGCTGACCGAGCTGGCACGGCGCACCGACACCACCTCGTACATGGCGGTGATGGCGGCGTTCCAGGCGGCACTGGCCCTGCACAGCGGCCAGGACGACATCGCCATCGGCACGGTCGTCGCCAACCGGGAGCGGCCCGAGACCGAGCAACTGGCCGGGTTCTTCGTCAACACCCTCGTCATGCGCGCCGACCTCTCCGACGACCCCACCCCGGCACGGCTGCTGGCCCGGACCAGGGAGAGCGTCCTGGGCGCCCTGTCCCACCAGGGCCTGCCGTTCGAGCGGGTCGTCGACGAGCTGAGCCCGGAGCGCGACCTGACCCGCAATCCGCTGTTCCAGGTGCTGTTCACCCAGGCCCCGGCGGGACAGGGCGCCTTCGACCTCGGCGGTGCCGCGGCCGCGCCCTTCCGCATCGACCACACCACCGCCAAGTTCGACCTCGCGCTGGAACTGCGCGAGGACGGCGACCGCCGGGAGCTGGTCTTCGTCTACCGTCCCGACCTGTTCGAGCGGGAGTCCGTGGCCCGGCTGGCCGCGCACACCACCGCACTGCTGCGCGCCTTCACCGAGACGCCCGACGCCCCGCTGAGCACCGTCGACCCGCTCACCGGCGCCGAGCGCGCCGCCCTGCTCGGCCCCGGCGGCCCGGCCGCTCCCGTACGGCCGGGCGGACCCGCCCCGCGCACCGC
>NZ_JBKJFM010000228.1:0-6716 GCF_046614825.1 Streptomyces nanhaiensis | reverse complement strand
GGGCGACGGAGCGCGGGGCGGCGGAGCGGCGGCCGGGACACGCGCCCGGGGGGTCGCCGCGACCGTGCGCGGCGGCTGGTTCGGCTTCGCGGGCTCCGCCGTCAACGCGCTGTTCGGCTTCCTCCTGGTCGCCGTCGTCACCCGCGGGCTCGGCGCGGACGGGGCCGGCGCCGTCTTCGCGGGCGTCGCCGCGTTCACCATCGTGAGCAACGCCTGCAAGCTGGGCGCCGACACCGCGCTGGTGCGCTTCGTCTCCCGCGACCTGGAACTCACCGGCGGGGCCGGCGTACCCGCGCTGCTGCGCACCGCCGTTCCGCCCGCCCTGGCGGCGAGCACGGCGTGTGCGGCGCTGCTGTTCCTCTCCCCCGCCCTGGCGGTCTGGCTGCTGCCCGGCCTCCCCGCCGGGCAGGCCCTGGCGGTGATGCGGCTGTTCGCGCTCTTCCTGCCGGTGGCGACCGTCTCACTGGTACTGCTGGGGGCCACCCGCGGGTACGGCTCGGTGGTCCCCTTCGTGGGCGTGGAGCAGATCGGCAAACCCGTACTGCGGGTGATGCTCGCCCTGCCCCTGGTCCTGCTCGCGCCGGGCGTGCTCACGCTGTCCGCGGCCTGGCTGGCCCCCGCCCTGCTGGGAGCGGTGGTGGCCTGGGTCTCGCTGCGCCGCTCCCGCTCCCGCTCCCACTCCCGCTCCCACTCCCGCTCCCACTCCCGCTCCCGCGCGGCGCGGCGCGCCGGGGCAGGCGTGCAGGACGGGCCGGGCGGACCGGCGGAGGGACGGCTCGTCGGCCCCGGCGAGTTCTGGTCCTTCGCCGGTCCGCGCGCCCTGTCCTCGGTCTTCGACATCACCGCGGTCTGGATCGGGGTGGTCCTGCTGTCGGCGCTGGGCACCGGCGCCGAGGCCGGGATCTACACGGCCGTCGGCCGCCTGGTGACCGCCGGCACCCTGCTCCAGCTCGCGGTCCGCCTCGCCGTGGCCGCGCAGATCAGCAGACTGCTGGCGGGCGGTCTGGAAGGGGAGGCGGAACATCTGCACCGGCTGTCGACCCGGTGGATCGTGCTGTTCTCCTGGCCCGTGTTCGCGATGCTCGCGGCCTTCCCCACCACCGTGCTCTCCCTGTTCGGGGCCGGTTTCGGCCAGGGCGCGGCCGCGCTGGTGGTGCTGTCGGCGGCCTGCGTGGTCAACGTCGGCGTCGGCAACGCGCAGACCGTCGTCCTGATGGCCGGCCGCAGCACCTGGAACCTGGCGACGGCGGGCGCCGGCTTCGCCGTCCAGCTCGGCGCCGGGATCTGGCTCGCGCCGCGGTACGGGGTGACGGGGGCGGCCCTGGCATGGGGGATGGCGATCGTGGTGGACAACGCCGCCTCGGCACTGCTGGTGCGGCGGCTGGGCTTCCGCACCGCCGACCGCGGCTACCTCCACGCCGCGGCCGTGGCCGTTGCCGCCGTCGTACCGCCGGCGTTCGCCGCCCGCCTGCTGTGGGGGGACACCGCGTGGGGTGCGCTGCTGGGCGGCGCTTTCGCCGTCTGCGGGTTCTGCGCGGCCGTGTGGCGCTATCGTGTGCCGCTGGGGGTGGGGGAGTTCTTCCGGGTGCTGCGCAAGGGCAGCGGGGGGAAGTCGCGCCGAGCAAGCTGAACAAGGGGTGGCCGCCGCGTGCGCCGACCGGCGCGGACGCACTCCCCGCCCCGGCTCGTCCCGTCCGCGCTCATGCGTTTCCAGGGGGGAATCCATGCGCAGAACAAGACCCGTCAGACTCCTGCTGGCCGCCGCCGTGCTCGGCCTGTCGTCCACGGCGTTGGGGGCCGGGCCGGCCCGGGCCGCGGGCGAGACCACCCTGACCGCCGATCCGCTGAGCACCTGGCAGACCGACGGCATCGTGTGGGCCCTGGCATACGCCCGGGGCGTCGTCTACGCGGGGGGCACCTTCGAACACATCCGCCCACCGGGTGCGGCCGCCGGCACCGGTGAACTGCGGCGGAAGAACTTCGCCGCCTTCGACGCGGTGACCGGCGAACCCCTGCCGTGCGCACCGGAGTTCACCGGGGGAGCGGAGACGGTACGGGCCCTGAAGGCGTCGCCGGACGGCTCGCTGCTCTACATCGGCGGCTCCTTCGGCAGCGCCGGGGGACAGGGGCGCTCCAACACCGCCAGCCTGAACACCGGGGACTGCACCATCGGCTCCGACTGGAAACCGGTGGTCTCCTCGACCGTCCGGGCCGTCGACGTGACCGACGACACCGTCTACATCGGCGGGCAGTTCACCACCGTCCAGGGGCAGACGCGCGAACGCGTCGCGGCCCTGGCACCCGACGGCACCCTGCTGCCCTTCAACGTCACCGTCCGGGGGTCGTCGATCTCCAACGACCCCATCCCCGGCGTCAACGCCATCACCGTCGCCCCGCACCTGAACAAGGTCGTCATCGGCGGCCGGTTCACCTCCGTCAACGGCAGCCTCCTGAACAGCGTGCACGCACTGGTCGGCCTGGACGCGACCACCGGGCGGATCGTCAACCACTTCACCGGCTGGATCCCGCGCAAGTCGGCGGTGAAGTCGCTGGTCAACGACGGCACCAACTTCTATCTGGGCGCCGAGGGCACCGGCGGCGGGGTCTTCGACGGCCGCGCGGCCGGACGGCTCGCGGACGGAGCGATGCTGTGGAAGGACACCTGCCTGGGCGCCACCCAGGCCGTGGTGCCCTACCGGGGGGTGCTCTACAGCGGCTCGCACGCGCACAACTGCGGTGACACACCCGGCGGTTTCCCCGAACACCGCAACCGCCAGCACCTGCTGGCCCAGTCGATCTCCGACGAGACGATCCTGCCGTGGTTCCCCGACACCAACGACGGCATCGGCGAGCAGATCGGCCCGCGCGCCATGACCATGGCCGACGGAATCCTGTGGACGGGCGGGGAGTTCACCACCGTCAACGAGAAACCGCAGCAGGGGCTGACCCGCTTCGCGGCCGAACCCGACACCGGGGCGCCCCAGGTGCCGCTGATGAGCGGCGCCACCGGCGCCAGGGGGAAGATCGAACTCAGCTGGAAGGCCTCCTGGGACCGGGACGACGGCGTCCTGACCTACCGGCTCTACCGGGACGGCGTCTTCCTGACCTCCATCCAGCAGGACTCCCGCTACTGGGACCGGCCCATGATGGGCTACACCGACACCGTGGAGCCCGGCGCCACGCACCGCTACTCGCTGGAGGTCACCGACGGCACCAACCTCTCGGGGCGCAACGGCCCCGTGTACGTGACAGCCGGCAACTGAACCGACCGCACGCGGAGGAGAGGCCGATGACGTACCGAGTGGGCTACGCGCCCGGGGTGTACGACTTATTCCACGTCGGGCACCTGAACATCCTGCGGCACGCAAGGAACCGCTGCGACTACCTGGTGGCCGGGGTGGTGTCCGACGAGATGGCACGGCAGGCCAAGGGCAGGCCGCCGGTGGTCCCGCTCACCGAGCGGCTGGAGATCGTGCGCAGCATCCGCTTCGTTGACGCGGCGTTCGTGGAGACGGTGCCCGACAAGCTGGAGACCTGGCGGCAGGTGCGCTTCGACGCCATCTTCAAGGGCGACGACTGGCGGGGCACCGAGAAGGGGGAGAGGCTGGAGCGCGACTTCGCCGGCGTCGGGGTCGAGGTCGTGTACTTCCCCTACACCGTCCACACCTCCAGCACCCTGCTGCGGCGGGCCCTCGACGGGCTGGTCGAGTCCGCCTGAGCCGGCCGCCGCGCGACCCGCCATCGTTCTCCGCGCGGCCCTTGCGCCGCCCCGGCCCCGCGTGCCGGGGCGGCGCAAGGGCGAGCGGCCGGTCAGCGGGCGGGGACGGACAGCTCGCGGTACCACTTCGCCAGGAACGCCGGCAGGAACAGCAGATGGGCGGCGAGCAGCGCGCAGTACAGCACCAGGAACAGCTCGCGGCTGCCCAGGAAGAGGAAGACCGCGCACAGCAGCCCGTAGTCCACCGGCAGCAGGGCCACCGAGCGGAGCGTGGAGGGCGCGGCCGGCGGCGCCGCGGTCACGCCGCCCCCCGCGGCCCTGGCGTTCCGCTTCAGCTGCTCGGTGAGGACGCCCCCGAAGAAGACCGTCACGGCGGCGAACTGGAAGCCCAGGGGGATGAGCAGGTACACCGGGTCGGAGAAGCCGAAGTGGCGGTGGAAGGAGACCAGCACCGCCATGTGGAGCGCCAGCATCTTCGCGCAGTCCACCACGTGGTCCAGCCACTCCCCGGCGGCGCTGCCCCGCCGGGTCAGCCGGGCGAGCTGCCCGTCGGCCGAGTCCAGCGCGAAGCCGGTCACCAGCGCGGCGAACACCCCCAGCGCCAGGGCGTGCGAGGGGGGCAGCAGGGCGATCAGCGCCACCCCCGTGAACGTCGACACCGCGCTGGCGGCCGTGACCTGGTTGGGCGACATCCGCGCCCCGTAGGCCGCGGCGGCCAGTAACCGGCCGGCCGGCCGGTTGACGTACCGCGAGTACAGCGACACCCCCCTGGCCGACTTCTGCGCCGCCGCCAACTCCCCCACCGCGTAACGGAACCGGCTCATTCCCTCTCCCCCCACTCGGATCCCCCCGCCCGGAGCACCCATACGCCGGGGAGCACATCATGGCAGGCGGCCCCCGCCGGCCGCCCGGGCCGCCGGGCGCCCCGATCCGCCCGGTCAGGCCGATCCGCCCGGTCCGGCCGTATGCGGCATTCCGCCGGACGGACCGTGCGAGAATCCGGAGGGCGGCCGACGGGGGCGAGGAGAGGGACGGAAGACGTTGCGGGGCGGAGCCGGATCTTGAGACTGCTGCACACCTCCGACTGGCACCTGGGCCGGAGCTTCCACCGGGTGAGCCTGCTGTCCGCCCAGGAGGCCTTCGTCGACCACCTGGTGGAGGTGGCGCGCACCGAGCGCGTCGACGCCGTCCTCGTCGCCGGGGACGTCTACGACCGGGCGGTGCCGCCGCTGGCCGCCGTCGAACTCTTCGACGACACCCTGCACCGCCTGGCGGACCTCGGCGTGCCGACGGTCATGATCTCCGGCAACCACGACTCGGCCCGCCGGCTGGGGGTGGCGGCCGGGCTCATCGAGCGGGCGGGCATCCATCTGCGCACCGACCCCGCCGGCTGCGCCACCCCCGTCCTGCTGTCCGACGCCCACGGCGAGGTGGCGTTCTACGGTCTGCCCTACCTGGAGCCGGCCTTGGTCAAGGACCACTTCGGGGTGGAGCGGGCCGGGCACGCGGCGGTGCTGGGCGCCGCCATGGACAGGGTGCGCGCCGACCTGGCCGCCCGCCCCGCCGGGACCCGCTCGGTCGTCCTCGCCCACGCCTTCGTCACCGGAGGCGAGCCCTCCGACAGCGAGCGCGACATCACCGTGGGCGGCGTCGCCTCCGTCCCGGCTTCCGTCTTCGAGGGCGCCCACTACGCGGCGCTCGGCCACCTCCACGGCTGCCAGACCCTCACCGAGCGCATCCGCTACTGCGGATCGCCGCTGGCCTACTCCTTCTCCGAGACCCACCACCGCAAGTCGGTGTGGCTGGTCGACCTCGGGCCGCGCGGGGAGGTGGCGGCCGAGCGGATCGACTGCCCGGTGCCGCGCCCGCTGGCGCGCGTCCGCGGGACACTGGAGGAACTGCTCGCCGACCCCGCGCTGGAGCGCCACGAGCAGGCCTGGGTCGAGGCCACCCTCACCGACCCCGTCCGCCCGCGCGAGCCGATGGCCCGGCTCGCCGCCCGCTTCCCCCACGTCCTCACCCTCGTCCTCGACCCCGAGCGCGCCGGGCAGGCCCCCCTCGCCTCCTACGGGCGCCGGCTGCGCGACCGCACCGATCAGGAGATCGCCGAGGACTTCGTCGCCCACGTCCGCGGCGGAGCGGGGCCCGACGGTGGCGAACGGGCCCTGCTGAGCGCGGCCCTGGACGCCGTACGCGCCGACGCGGCCCGCACGGAGGCGCCCCGATGAGACTGCACCGGCTCGCCGTCACCGCCTTCGGACCCTTCGGCGGCACCCAGGAGATCGACTTCGACGAGCTGTCCGCCGCCGGACTGTTCCTGCTGCACGGGCCCACCGGCGCGGGCAAGACCTCCGTGCTGGACGCCGTCTGCTACGCCCTGTACGGCGGGGTGCCCGGCGCCCGCCAGACCTCCGGCCCCGCCAGGCTGCGCAGCGACCACGCCGACCCCGGCACCCGCACCGAGGTGGTCCTGGACCTGACCGTCGGCGGGCGGCGGCTGGAGGTCACCCGGCAGCCCGAGCAGCGGCGCCCCAAGAAGCGCGGCAGCGGGATGACCACCGACAAGGCCCAGTCCTGGCTGCGCGAGTACGACGCCGCGGCCGGCACCTGGAAGGCGCTCAGCCGCTCCCACCAGGAGATCGGCGAGGAACTGGCCCAGCTGCTGGGCATGAGCCGCGAGCAGTTCTGCCAGGTGGTGCTGCTGCCGCAGGGCGACTTCGCGCGTTTTCTGCGGGCCGGCGCGGAGGAGCGCGCGAGACTGCTGGGCCGTCTGTTCGACACCCACCGGTTCGCCGCCGTCGAACAGCACCTGGCCGAGCTGCGCACCGCCGCGCAGCGCCGGGTGCGCGACGGCGACGAGCGGCTGCTCGCCCTGGCCCACCGCATGCGGCAGGCGGCCGGGAGTGCCGGCGAGCCGGGCGCCGGACCGGACGGCGACCTCTTCGCCGGCCTCTCGCCCGGCGACCTCGGACTGGCCGACGCCGTGCTCGGCTGGGCC
>NZ_JBKJFM010000227.1:0-6774 GCF_046614825.1 Streptomyces nanhaiensis | reverse complement strand
TGTCGCCGCGCACCGCCTGGACTCCGGGCAGCTGCGCCGCGCCGCCGACGTGGCGACCCGCACCGCCGCGCTGGAGGGCCGCCCGGTGGGCCCCGACGACCTGCGGGCCGCCGTACGCGCCCAGAACGGCGCGGGACTCGAACGGCTCGCCCGCCGGATCGAACCGGCCGTCGGCTGGGACGACCTTGTGCTCCCGCCGGCCACCCACCGGCGGCTGCGCGAACTCGCGCTGCGCGCCCGCCACCGCGAGCAGGTGCTCGGGCAGTGGGGGATGAGGCCCGGCGGCGGCCGGGGGCGCGGTGTGATCGCACTGTTCGCCGGCGAGTCGGGCACCGGCAAGACCATGTCCGCCGAGGTCGTCGCGGCGGACCTGGGCATGGACCTGTACGTGGTGGACCTGTCCACGGTCGTCGACAAGTACGTCGGGGAGACCGAGAAGAACCTGGAGCGGATCTTCACCGAGGCGTCGGCGGTCAACGCGGTGCTGCTCTTCGACGAGGCCGACGCGATCTTCGGCAAGCGCTCGGAGGTGAGGGACGCGCACGACCGGCACGCCAACATCGAGTCGGCCTACCTGCTCCAGCGCATGGAGTCCTTCGACGGGATCGCGGTGCTCACCACCAACCTGCGGGCCAACCTGGACGAGGCGTTCACCCGCCGCCTGGACGTGGTGGCCGACTTCCCCGTCCCCGACGCCGGGCAGCGCCTGGCCCTGTGGGAGCGGTGCCTGGGCGGGAGGCTGCCCCGGGCAGGAGATCTGGACCTCGCCTTCTGCGCGGACCGCTTCGAGATGGCCGGCGGCTCGATCCGGGCCTGCGCGGTCACGGCCGCCTACCTCGCGGCGGAGGCCGGCGGGCCGCTGACGATGCGGCAGGTGGTCAGGGCGGTCGCGCAGGAGTACCGCAAGCTGGGACGGCTGGTCCTGGCGGGCGAGTTCGGGCCGTGGCTGGCGGAGGCTGCGGACGCCTGAGGAACGGGCCGCCCCCGCCCCGAGGGGCGGGGAGTCAGAGGGACGTCCCCTGGACCGTCCGGAACATCTCGAAGAGGGCGGTCGCGAGCGGCAGCCACTCCTTCGGGGGAACCTGGCCGGGCAGGCGGCGAAGTTCGATCTGCACCAGCCCGGCCGCGCCGGGCGCGTGTCCGGGGTCGAGCAGATGGTGCTGGCCCATCGCAGGGGAGCTGGCCTTCATCCCCTCGGTCACCTCGGTTCCGCCGCCCGCGGACATCAGGTCCGGGCCACCGGAGGCGATGCTCTCCAGCCACCTCCTGCGCTGCGGGCCGTGGGACGTCCTGGTGTCGCCTGCGCCGCGGTCGCTGAAGCCCTCCTTGTAGAGGGGATCGTCCGGCGCGAGACCGGCCACCTGGAGAACGCGGCCCGGGTCGAAGGCTGTCCTGGCCTCCTCGGGCAGCGCGGCGTACATCGCGGAGAAGCTCATCCGGCTCATCAGCGGCAGGAAGTACTTCGCCTGATCCTGTCGCCCGGACTGCTGGGCGCCGGCCAGCAGGTACGAGAACACCAGTGCCAGCAGTCCCTTGAGTTCCGGCGTCCCCGCCGTCCGCAGGCCCGCGGTGTACTCCTCTGCGAAGCCCTGGGCCTCCGTGAGGATCGCCGCGTCCCGCCGGGAGTTGGCGCCGCCGAGCGCGGTCGTGTCGGTGCGCGGCTCCGGCTCCTCACCCAGGATGTCCACGTCCTCCGGGTTCGACGGGGACCTGAGCGGGAGTTCCTGGCTCACCACCGACTGGAAGAGTGCGAGCATCCTCTCCAGGCCGACACCACCGGTCGCCTGCGGCTTCGCCAGGGGCGGGTACACGCGGTCCGCGCCGGGCACGTACACGTCGTTCCCGCCGTGCTGGTGGATCGTGCCGCTCTCCGACAGCACATCCTCGAGCTTCGTGTCTCCCTCCATGAGGGCCGCCATCTTCGCCCAGGTGTGAAGCGCGTCGAACGCGTCGGCCATCTCGCCGACCGCCGTGGCCATCCGCTGCCGCTCCGGGGCGTCGCCCTCCTCCTCGAAGGGGACCGTCACGAACTCCAGCGCGCTGGCGTCGGGGGTGATGTACCAGTCGCCCGAGGCGGCCTCGAAGACCTTCTCGTTCTTGGAGATCACCGGCTCTCCGCCGGCCCGTACCAGCATGTTGGTCTCGAACTCGAACCCCACCTTCCGCTGGATCGCGGCGCCCCCGCCGGCCGCGGCGCCGCTCCGAGTCCCGTGGTCCGGCCGCTCCGCGTCCCGCTGGACCGGAGCCGGAGAGGCCATCGCCGCGGCCGAGACCGCCTCCGCCTCCCGCTCGGCGTGATCGTCCGGGTCGGACATCCGCAGCCCGCCCCCCGTGTCGGTGCCGGGCACCGGCCCCCGCCGCTGCTGGCGGACGTGGTGCAGTTCGTGCGCCAGGACCCGCGGCTCGGAGACGTCTCCGACGATGTGGTCCCCGGAGGTGAACGCGGTCGCGCCGATGGACCGGGACACCTCGATGTCGCGCGGCGAATCGTGGACGGACACCGACCGGAAGGTGCCCTCGGGTGCCCGCAGCCGGTGTTCCATCTCGGACGCGACCGTTTCCGGTAGCGGACGCCCCCGGGAGCGGAGCACGTCGCGGACCGCGCGGACCGCGGAGCGCTGGACCGGCTCGGCGTGCTCCTCGTGGCCGTGGTCCGCGTCGTGCCGGTGCCCGTCCCGCTGGAGCATGCGGGTCACGGCGGCGTTGCCGACGCTGCGCTGGAGGGCGCGGACCGCGGTCGGCGCGGGGCGGGCACCGACCGGCGCCGTGGTCGGCACCGCGCGGGACACGGGAGGGCGCGGCCGGTCCGCGTCGGGTGCCTTGCGGGTGTCTCGTGCGCGCATGAAGCGTTCCTTCCCGTGATCCGGGAGTGTCCTGCCAGTGCGTGCGCGGGCGCTCACCGGTCCGTCTCCGGCGGTCGGGCGTCCCGCGGACCCGCGTCACCCGGGCTGTCGCGCCAGTGGACCGTGCGGGCGGGCCGGACGTCCATGCCCGCACGGGCAGCGCGAGGGCAGGAGTGGGCGACGGCCGGACGGTCGGCGCGGGGAGCTTCGAAGGCAACGCTCCTGCCCCCGGCCAGGTCCGCCGGTCCCTGTCGCCGGGCCGGACCCACCGCGCAGACTCGCCCTGGACACAGGTGACCGACCCGCAAGGACGCTAAGGAGCGAGCATGCCGACGTACCTCACCCCGGGTGTGTATGTGGAGGAGGTGCAGTCCGGTGCCCGCCCGATCGAAGGGGTCGGCACCGCCGTCGCCGCGTTCGTCGGGTTCGCCCGCAGCGGCCCGTTCCACACGCCGACGCTGGTCACCGGCTGGGATCAGTACGTCCAGATCTTCGGCGGCTTCACCGAGGACGCCTATCTGGCCCACGCGGTCCACGGGTACTTCGCCAACGGCGGCGGCGCCGCGTACGTCGTGCGGATCGGCGGCTCGGCCGAGGACGCCTCCGCCCCCGCGGCCGGCGGCTGCCGGGGGGAGGGCGGGGCCGCGGAGCCGGTGGAGCTCGGCGGCTTCCTGGTCGCGGCCCGGCCGGGCGTCTCGGGCGTGTCGGTGGAGGTCGCCGACGCGGACGGCGAGGATCCGCCGCAGGACCGCTTCAAGGTCCTGGTCCGCCGGGGCGACCAGGTGGCGGAGACGTACGAGGCCTCCAGCCGCAGGAACGTCAAGGGGTACCTGGTCAGCCAGGCCCGCGCCTCCAAGCTGATCGAGGTCACCGAGCAGCGGGGCGCCGGCCAGAGCAGGCCCGCCAACCAGACCGTGGCACTGCCCGGCACCCCGGACGCGCCCGCCGTGCCCGGCTCCGGCGAGGTGTCCCGCATCGACGCGTCCGAGTACGTCGGCGACGCCGCGGCCCGTACCGGGTTCGGCGGCCTGGAGACCATCGACGAGATCACCATGGTCGCGGTGCCGGACCTGATGAGCGCACACCGGCGCGGCGACATCGACGCCGAGGGCGTGCGCACCGTGCAGCTCGCCGTGATCGCGCACTGCGAGCAGATGGGCGACCGGGTGGCCGTGCTGGACACCCCGCCCGGGCTGACCGCCCAGCAGGTGCGCTCCTGGCGCAACGACGAGGCGGGCTACGACTCCCGGTACGCCACCCTCTACTACCCGTGGGTGCGGGTCTTCGATCCGGCCACCGGACGCAACACCACCGTTCCGCCCAGCGGCCACATCGCCGGCGTGTGGGCGCGCAGCGACGCCGAGCGCGGTGTGCACAAGGCGCCCGCCAACGAGGTGGTCCGCGGCGCGGTGGACCTGGAGTTCCGGCTCAGCAAGGGCGAGCAGGACCTGCTGAACCCGATCGGTGTGAACTGCGTACGGGCCTTCCCCGGCCGGGGCGTGAGGGTGTGGGGCGCCCGCACCCTCTCCTCCGACCCGGCCTGGCGCTACCTGAACGTGCGCCGTCTGTTCAACTACCTGGAGGAGTCGATCCTCCTGGGCACCCAGTGGGTGGTCTTCGAGCCGAACGACGACCGGCTGTGGTCGAGCATCCGGCGCAACGTCACCGCGTTCCTCACCGAGGAGTGGCGCCGGGGCGCGCTGTTCGGCCGCACCGCCGAGGAGGCGTTCTACGTCAGGTGCGACCGCGACAACAACCCGCAGGAGTCCATCGACCAGGGCCGGGTGGTCTGCGAGATCGGCGTCTCACCGGTCAAGCCCGCGGAGTTCGTGGTGTTCCGGCTGGCCCAGTTCTCCGACAGCACCAGCCTCATCGACGAGTGACCCCAGGGTCCGCAAGGAAAGGTGACCAACGGTCATGGCAGTGGGCGACGCTCTTTCCACCCATGTCTTCGGCGTGCAGCTCGGGGGCTACCTGGTCGAGTCGGTCCAGGAGATCAGCGGGCTGACCGTCGAGGAGGAGGTGGTCGAGGTCAAGCAGGTCAGCGCGGAGGGCAAGCAGATCATCCGCAAGCAGCCCGGCGCCCGCCAGGCGGGCGAGATCACGATCACCCGCGGGCTCGACCAGAGCAGCGAGTTCACCAACTGGATCAAGGAGACCCTGAACAACGGCGCCGTGAACTCCGCACGGCAGAACCTCACCATCGAGATCAAGGACTCCGAGGGCACCACGGTCCGCCGCATCCAGCTGATGCAGGGCTGGGCCTCCCGGTGGGAGGGCCCGTCGCTGAAGGCGGGCGAGTCGTCCCCGGCCACCGAGTCCGTCACGATCGTGTTCGAGGAGATCATCGTCGAATGAGACGCCGTACGGTGACGGCGGGCAACCTGGAGGAGATCCTCCAGGTGACGGCGCCCGCCCCGGCGACGGAGCAGGCGGCGGCGCCCCCCGCCCCGGCCCCCCGGGAGGACCACGGACTGCGCACCGAGTTCGAGTTCGAGCTGCCGCGCGGGTACGTCGACGAGGCGGGCACGGTGCACCGCCACGGCGCGATGCGCCTGGCCACCGCCCGCGACGAGCTGCGGCCCCAGATCGACCTGCGGGTCAAGGAGAACCCCGCGTACCTGAGCGTGGTGCTGCTGAGCCAGGTGATCACCCGGATCGGCACGGTCACCGACGTGCACGCCGGGATCGTGGAGCGGATGTACGCCACCGACGTCGCCTTCCTGCAGGACTTCTACCGCCGCGTCAACAGCGAGGGCCACACCCGGGCGGCGGTGACCTGCCCCCACTGCGAGGGCGGCTTCGAGGTCGACCTCTCGGGTGGGCGCCTGGGGGAATCGTGACGTACGCCCTCCCCCGGCTCATGGAGGAGATCGCGTACATCGCCTACCACTTCCACTGGCGGCGCGAGGAGATCCTCGGCCTGACCCACGGTGAGCGCCGGCAGTGGGTGGCCGAGATCGCCCGCATCAACACCCGCGTGAACGAAGGCGGTTGAGTACATGGCATGGCGGGACAGGCTGCGCCGCCGGGCCGCCGGACCGGGCCCGGTGCACCGTCCGCGGCGTACGGAGCGGCCCGGTGCCGGAGCGGACGGCCGGCCCGGCCAGGGGCCGGACAGGAGCGCGCCCGGTGTTCCGGGCGCCTCCGTGCCCGGCGACTGGGACGGGGGGTGGCAGCGCACCGCGGCTCCGGAGCTCACCCTGGCCCGTGCCCCGCTCGGCGTCAGCGACGGACTCGCCTTCCGCGCGGGCCTGGCCGCCTGGCGGAACCCGTCGTTCGGCACCGGTCTGGGCCACGCCCTGCTGCCCACGGCCCCGGCCGGCCTGGTGCACGGCGTCACCGCTCCGGCCGCCCCGCGGCCCGTACACACCGGCGGGGGCCCGCTGCTGCTCCGGGCGCTGCGTCCACCGGAGGCGGACGGCCCGCAGGACGGTACGCCGGGCATCACGGCCCCGGACACCGTGCCCCCGGGCGGCGCGGCGCCGGGTGCTCCGGCCCCGTACGGCTCGGCTTCCCCAGGTGCGCGGTCTTCCCGCGGCCGCTCCGGAGCGGATTCCGGAGCGGGTTCCGGAGCGGCGCACGCGGGCGCGGGGCGGGAGCCCGCGCCGGCGCGGCCCGGCGGCGGCACCGAGGGCACCGGCGGCCCGGGCGGCACTCCTCGGAACCGCGGTCCGGTGTCCGCGGACTCCCCCGCCACGCCCTCCCCGTCCTCCCTTCCCCTCCAACGGGCCGTGCGGCCGGGCACCGGCCCGGCCCCGGCCCCCGCCGGCGCCGGACACCGGTCGGCTGTTCCAAGGATGCCGCCGGTACGACGTGTGCCGGTGGTACCGGGCGCGCTCGCCGACGGATCCGCGGCCCGGCCCGCTCCCGGCGGGCCCGCGTCAAGGGCGCCGTCCGGCCCGGCGGTCGGGCTCCGCCCCGTGGGGCC
>NZ_JBKJFM010000226.1:0-6807 GCF_046614825.1 Streptomyces nanhaiensis | reverse complement strand
GCGGCACCGGCCGCGCAGGCCGCCCCTCGGTCACCAGACGCGCCCGGGCCCGGGCCGCGCGCGCCCGCCCCCCCGGGGGTGGGGCGGCCGCGCGCGCCCGCCCCACCAGGGCGCCCACGCCCTCCAGCCCGGCCGCGGGCGCGGTCGGCGCCGCCTCCTCGTCCGCCTGCCGCAGCACCCCCAGCGTGGCGCGCAGTTCGCGCAGGGCGTCGCGGCTGCCGGCCCGCACCGCCTCCAGCGCGGCCACCAGCTCCTCCGTCTCCCCGGGCCGCCTGGCGTGCCGGTGCAGCGCGGCCCCGGACTGCACGTTGATCAGCGACAGGCTGTGGCCGATCACGTCGTGCAGCTCGCGCGCGATGCGCAGCCGCTCCTCCACCGCGGACTGCCGCGCACGCACCTCCCTCTCCCGCTCCGCAGCGACCGCCCGCTGCTCCACCTCCCGCAGGTACGCCTGCCGGCTGCGCTGGGCGTGCCCGGCGGCGATCACCCCGAACAGCCAGCCGGTGAGGAGCACCATCGCGGCGTCGTCCACATGGCGCCCGCCGCCCGGCCCGGGTGCCAGTTCGCCGTAGCCGACGGCCAGCATGGTCAGCACGGCCAGCGTCACGGCCGCCGTCATGCGCCCCTCGGCCGCGACCGTGTGGAGCGCGACGGCGAAGGCGATCATCGGCAGCGGGCTGTCGTACGGGTTGGCCGGGTAGTACACCGCCGCGCACAGCAGGACGGCCAGCGCCACCGGCACCGGCCGGCGCCGCCGCCAGTACAGGACGCCGCAGGCGGCCGCGATCAGCACCCAGTCCAGGGCCATCCTCGGCCACGGCTGGGGGACGACGGTCATCCGGTAGGCGTTGAGCCCCACCAGGGCGAGCACGACAGCCGCCGCCAGGAGGCGGACGGGGCGGCGGGGCGCGGGCGTCGCGATCGGCGGCATGGAACGAAGCGTATGCGGGGCACGCGCGAGGACGCGGCCGCGGGAGCGCGGCGGCACCGGCCGGGAAACGGGCATACGTAGTCTGAGGACGATCAGCCGCCGAGGCGGCGAGACGGTACGACGAGGAGGCACCCGATGTCCGACGCCCCGACCCCCGAGACCTCCGAGCCCGCTCACGACCCGGAGGTGCTCCAGCTCGCGGCCAAGGTCTTCGACCTCGCCCGGGAAGGCGACACGGACACCCTCGCGGCGTACGTGGACGCGGGCGTCCCGGCCAACCTGACCAACGACAAGGGCGACTCGATCCTGATGCTCGCCGCCTACTACGGCCGCACCCCCGCCGTACGGGCCCTCCTGGAGCGCGGCGCCGACCCCAACCGGGTCAACGACCGCGGCCAGACCCCCATCGGGGGCGCGGTCTTCAAGGACCAGGAGGAGATGGTGCGGCTGCTGCTGGAGGCCGGCGCCGACCCGGCCGCCGGCAACCCGTCGGCCATCGACACGGCCCGGATGTTCGGCCGCCACGAGCTGCTGAAGCTGCTCGGCGCGGAGTGAGCCGCGGTGCGAGGCGGCCGGCCGGGGCCCGCGTCCCGGCCGGCCGCCTCGCGCGTCACCATCCCCGTGACCACCTGCTTCTGGGCCGACTACGGACCGGTCGGCTCCGTCGACTTCTTCCCGCCCGAAGGGGAGCATCTGCCGGTGGACCAGGCCGCGGCACGGACCAGGGAGTTCGCCCTCGGCGTCCTGCCCTGCTCCGCCGGCTGACGGGATTCCGCTCCCGGGCGTCGCGCCACGGCGCCCCGGGAGCACGGCTTAGTGCGCGATGCCGTCGATCAGGTCGCGTGCGCCCTGGCGGAGCAGGGCGACGGCGACGGAGGTGCCCAGGGTGGCCGGGTCGAGGCGGCCCGCCCACTCGTGCGCGTTGAGGACGGTCTTGCCGTCGGGGGTGAACACGCAGGCTCGCAAGGAGAGTTCGCCGCCCCGCTCGGTCCTGGCGTACCCGGCGATCGGACTGTTGCAGTGCCCCTGGAGGACGTGGAGCAGCATCCGCTCGGCGGTGGCCTCGCGATGGGTGTCCGGGTCGCCCAGGCCGCTGACGGCCTCGATCAGGGCGGTGTCTCCCTCCCGGCACTGGAGGACGAGGACGCCCGCGCCGATCGGCGGCATCATCACCTCGGTCGGCAGGATCTCGCTGATCACGTCCCGGCGGCCGATCCGCTCCAGGCCGGAGACCGCCAGCAGCAGGGCGTCCGCCTCCCCGGCCGCCATCTTCTCCATGCGCCGGTTGGCGTTCCCCCGGAACGGCACGCACTCCAGGTGGGGGTGGGAGCCCGCGAGCTGCGCGACGCGCCGCACCGAGGAGGTGCCGATCCGGGTGCCGGGCGGGAGTTCGTCCAGGGTGAGGCCGCCGGGGTGGACCAGGGCGTCGCGTACGTCGTCGCGTTCGAGGAAGGCGGCGAACACCGTGCCGGCGGGGAGCGGCCGGTCGGCGGGGACGTCCTTGAGGCAGTGCACCGCCAGGTCCGCCTCGCCGGCCAGCAGCGCGGCGTCCACCTCCTTGGTGAACGCGCCCTTCCCCTCGACCTTCGAGAGGTCGCCCAGCCACTTGTCGCCGGTGGTCCGCACCGGGACGACCTCGGTGCGCACGCGCGGGTGGAGCGCCGCCAGCTCGGCGCGGACGCGTTCCACCTGCGCCAGCGCCATGGGCGAGTCGCGGGAGACGATACGGATCAGCTCAGGGGCGGACATACCGTTCACGATAGCCCTCCGGGCTCGCGTCCCGGTGGGCGCCGCGGTCGAACCACCCGCCTCTCGCGGCCGGTTGGCCCCGGCACCACGCCGTCACCTTCCGTTCTCCTTCCCGGGGTCCGTGTGGGGTCACGGTGAAAAATCCGTCGGCGGCGGCGTCGGAAAGCGACGATCGGGATACAGAAAGTGATAGTCGCCCGTCAGAGGGCATCGACGTATCACGGAGCACGATGGAATCCCGAACTCACCACTCCCCGGCGGTCTCCGCCGACGGCGAGGACTTCGCCCGCGCCGCGAGGGACGCGGGCGCGGACACGAACGCGGAGGCCCCTCCGGGCCGCTGCGCCGGGGGACCCCGGCGGACGCCGGCGGCCGTACACGCCGGGTACGGGCCGGACTCCGCGCCGGCCGCCGTACCGCCGGCCGTACCGCCTGCCGTACCGCCTGCCGAGCCGCCGGGGACGGCCCTGGCGGCGCCGCGGGCCGGGGCGGCGCGGTGAGCGCGGAAAGGCGGGAGGGGCGGGAGGGGCCGCCCGCGATCGCGGTCGGCTCGGTGGCACGGGATCTGCGGGACGGGCGGATCGGGGACGTGATGGACGTCCACCCCGGACGGGTGTGGCTGCGCCCGCTCGGCGGCGGGCGGGAGTGGGACGCCGAGCCGGACGACGTCCGGCCGCTCACCGCGCACGAGCAGCTCAGTGCCCGTCTCGCCGCCGCCAACGCCCGCAGCCGGCGCCTCCTGTCGTGACGGGAGTCCGGCCCCCGGACGCCGCCCTCGCCCCGCGGACAGGCCGGGCGGCCCCTCCCGCCGCCCGGCCGCATCCGCGCGGCCTCAGCGGCGCGGGTCGCGGCCGGTCGCCGCGAGCAGCCGGTCCTGCAGGGAGGCGCCCTCGGGCACGGCGACCTCGGGTCCGTAGACCCGGACGCCGGGGCCGAACGCGTCCGGGGTCCGCATCCTGTCCATGACGTCCCGCGGAACCGCCGAGAGGACGGCCCACAGGCGTTCCACGTCCACCGGGTCCATGCTGCCGTCCTGGCCCGTGGCGCGGGCCAGGTCCCAGCGGTGGAGGGCCATGTCGTCGCTGACGACCTCGTCGATGTGCCGCTCGACCGTGGTCGGCCCGAGGGGCGTCGGGCAGGACCGGAGGGCCTGGCCGGGGTCGGCGAGGACCGCCTCGATGTCCGTACGGGCCGCGAGGAAGGCTCCCAGGGGGTCCTCCCGGAGAGGGGGAGCGGGGCTGAGGACCCGGTCGAGGGGCCGCAGCATCGCCGCGTGCATGTCGATGACGTGCCGCACGACGTCCCGGGCGGTCCAGCCCTCGCAGGGCGAGGGGTCGCCCCACCGGTCGGCGGCGACGCCCGAGACGGTGGAGGCGAAGGCGTCGGCCCGGCGGCGGTAGCGGTCGGCGATGGTGTTCACGGTGTCGTCCCCTCAGGTCGCGAGGGCAGGGCGGCAAAGGGCCCCGCGGGTTACGGAGGGGAGACCGTGTGCCGGACCGGAACTCATCGGGCCGCCCCTCGGCGAGCGGGGGCACGGCTCCGGGAATCCCCCGGGAGCGGGGCGTGACCGCCGCCCGGTCCGGCCCGGTGGGGCGGCGCGCCCGTGCGTCCCGGCCGTGCGGCGGCTCCTGGCCGGAAGTCGCCCTGCCGCGCGCCGTATCCGGGTCCGTACGCTGCGGTGTGGAGATCACCGGCGGAGCCGGACCGGTGCCGGTGCCGGGAACGGGACCTAGGGGGCAGTGGGGTGGGGGACGTGAGCGCACGGCCGTTGTCGTTCGTCGTCGGGACGGGGCGGAGCGGTTCGACCGCCCTGTCACGCGTGCTGAACCTGCACCGGGACGTCCTCAGCCTCAACGAGCTGCTGGCCTCGGTCGGATCCGAGGGGATGCCCGAAGGGGCCCTGGAGGGAGGGGAGTTCTGGCGGCTCCTGGCCGATCCCAACCCCGCGTTCGACAGGATGGTCCGCAGCGGCGCGGCCATTCCGGAGTTCCTCTACCCGCGCCGTCCGGGGCGTTTCTCGGCCGACACCACCGGCATCCCCAGGCTGTCCCTGATGGTGCTGCCGCACCTCACCGACGACCCCGACGGCCTGCTGGACGAGCTCGCCCCGCTGGTCTCCGCCTGGCCGCGCCGCCCGGTCGAGGAGCAGTACCGGGAGCTGTTCGGGCTGCTGTGCGCCCGGTTCGGGCGCCGGGCGGTGGTGGAGCGCTCGGGTTTCTCGGTGCGGTGGGTGCCGAGGCTGCGGGCGGGCTTTCCCGAGGCGCGGTTCGTCCACCTGTACCGCGGCGGCCCCGACTGCGCGCTGTCGATGAGCCGGCACACCGGTTTCCGGATGATCTCGATGCTGGAGGAGATGTACGCGCTGCTGGGCCTGGAGTTCGGTGACGAGCTGACGCCCGAGCACGCCCGCGAGCTCCCGCCCGACCTGGCGGGGCTCCTCCAGGACCCGTTCGACCCCCGGCTGGTGTTCGACCGGGTGATGCCGGTGGCCCGGTTCGGGGAGCTGTGGTCGCGGCTGGTGACCGAGTGCCTGGAGCACCTGGCCCGGGTGCCGCAGGCGGCCCGGATGAGCCTGTCGTACGAGGACCTGCTGGACGCACCCGGGCGGGAGCTGTCGCGGCTGGCCGGGTTCGTCGGCGTCGAGCCCTACGAGGAGTGGCTGGAGGCGGGCCGGTCGATGCTCGACGCGGGCAGGCGCGGGGCCTCGCTGCGGCTGCCGCCGGACGAGCTGGACGCGCTGCGGAAGGCATGCGAGCCCGGAGAGCGGGCGCTCGCCGGAGCGTGGCACGGGGCGTGACGCGGAGCGTGACACGGGGCGGCGCGGAGCGCGCCGCGGGGGCCCGGCGGGGGCGCGCCCGGGTGCGGCGGCGGCCGGTGGTCCCACAACGGGCTTGTCGTACAGCGGTGTTACGGTGATCTTCGACCGCCCCCCACGAGTCGCCGACAGCATCTTCGCGTACGCCGAACCACGGGGGAGTCCATCTTGAGCAGCCGCCGCACCGACCGGCCCGGCAACCGGCGCACCGACCGGCGCACCGACACCGCTCGCCGCGGTGCCGCCCGCCGCCGGGGCGGCCAGGGCGGCGGGGGCCGTCAGGGCGGCCGCCGCCGGAGACGTCCGCACATACGGGTACTGGCCTCCGCTGCGACCGTCGGGGCCTTCGCCCTCGGCGGGTTACTCGTCACCGAGCAGGACTCCGCCGAGTCGCGGACCATGGCCACGCCGCAGGACCCGGACGAGCTGAGGGCCTCCGAGGAGGCGGTGTTCGTGCCGCCGTCCCCCTCCCCCTCCCCCTCCCCCTCCGGCTCCGCGTCGCACTCCCCGTCGCCGTCGCCCTCCGCGCGGGAGCCGGAGGAACCTGAGGAACCGGAGGAACCGGACGAGCAGTCGGTGATCCCGGTCCCGGCGACCGGGCCGGGCACCTTCACCACCGCCCAGGCCTCCGGCGAGGCCGTCGGGCAGGGCACCATCCGCACCTACCAGGTGCAGGTGGAGGACGGCATCGAGCTCTCCGCCCGGCAGGCCGCGCAGGAGGTCGCCGCGATCCTCGCCCATCCGCGCGGCTGGACCAACGACGGTGTGAACGGCTTCCGCCTCGTGGCCTCCGGACCCGCCGACTTCATCGTCAAGATCGCCACCCCCGGCACCGCCGACGCCATCTGCGGCGCCGCCGGGCTCAACACCCGCGGCGAGCTGAACTGCGCCGTCGGCCCCACCGTGGTGGTCAACCTCAAACGCTGGGTGCTGGGATCGCCGCAGTTCGACGGGCCCGTCGCCGAGTACCGGGCGCTGATCGTCAACCACGAGGTCGGCCACCGCATCGGCCGCGGCCACGAGACCTGCCCCGGCCCGGGGCGGCCCGCGCCCGCGATGATGCAGCAGATCAAGGGCCTCAAGGGCTGCGTCGCCAACGCCTGGCCCTACGACGCCGACGGCGCCTACCTGGGCGGCCCCTCCGTCCCCTGAACCGCCCCCGGCCTCACCCCGCGCCACCGGCGCCCGCGATCCGGCCGGCGGGCGCACCCCGGCCGGCGGGCGCCGGTTCCGGCATCGCCTCGCGCATGCGGGCCAGGAACGCCCGGGCCGCCGGCCCGGGCGACCTGGGCCGGGGGACGGGGTACGTCCG
>NZ_JBKJFM010000225.1:0-6831 GCF_046614825.1 Streptomyces nanhaiensis | reverse complement strand
CGCGGCCGTGGAAGCGAGGGCTGCCCGGATTCGGACGGCCGGGACCCGGACCCGGGTCCGCCGCGGCACGCACCCGCGCGCCCGGGGGCCGGCAGGCGGAGCCCACGCCCGTCCGCGGCGTCCGGCCGGTCCACCCGCCGCCCGGCGGCGGATCCCGCCCGAGGCCGTCCGCCCGCGTCGGCGAGCGGTGGACCGCCTCCCACAGACCAACAGGACAGCGCAGAAGCCTTCACGCAAGTACACATAGGAAATTTCCTACGCGCCTGTTGTTGGCATCCGTGCGCTGTTGTGGTGATGTCCTCGTATTTCTAGCGTGGTTTGCGGCTTCGAGAAGTTCGCGAAGGCCGGCCGTGTGCGGGTGATCGGACGCGCCGCCATCCTCCGGGATGGCGGCACAGCCCGCTCCGGCCGGCTTCGAAGCCCTCGCGGGACATCCGCGAGCACACCACACCACGACAGAAAGGGAATGATCATGCGCGCTTACGTGCGTCCCACCCTCGCCAAGGCCGGCGGCTTCCGCAAGACGACCGGGCTCGCCGGCCGGAGCGCCCCGGACCTGCTGGGCGGCAAGAACCTGGCCTGACGCGGCCACCGCACGACCGCTCCGCACCCGCCACGGGTGCGGAGCCCCGGCCGGCCCTCCCGCCGGCCGGTGAGCCGGGTGGCAGCCGCTGCCACCCGGCTCGCCCGTCTCCGGACACCGGCGGCCGGAAGGCGTGCACGCCCACGGCTCCGCTCCCCCACCCGGAGGGGGCTTCCGACCCGAAGGCAACGGCCCGGCCCGAACAGGTCCCTCGCGGGACGACGAGGAGACCGGCACGAGCCGGGGCAGCTGCCTCCTCGGCCCCGCCGGGGCCGATCCCCGCCACCGGCCGAAACCGGTGGTCCCCTCGATAGGAGACTGATGGACGGTTCCTTCTCCCCACCCCCCGCCTCCGCGTGGTTCGTCGTCCTCCCCGACACCGACGCCGCCGCCGGGCTCGGCGCACGGGCGCGTGCGCACGCCTCCCAGGAGGTGGCGCACCCCTCCGGCCGCCCCTGGATCCTGGGCCACTGGGCGCAGGACGCGCTGACGGTGGGGGACTGCGGCGACGCGCGGGTGGCGGTGCTCGGCGAGCACCTGGTCACCGCCGAGGAGGCCGCGCGGGCCGCCGCGGCGGCCCGGGACTCGCTGGCCTCGCTCGACCGGTTCACCGCGGCGTGGCCCGGGAGCTTCCACCTCCTCGCCAGCGCCGCCGGCCGGGTCCGGATACAGGGGGGCGTGGTGGGGATCCGGCGCGTCTTCCACGCCGGCTCCGGCCCGGTGACGGTGGCGGGCGACCGCGCGGACGTGGTGGCGGAGCTCGCGGGCAGCAGCCTGGACGAACGGCGTCTGGCCGTCCACCTGCTGACCCTGAGCCTGCTGCACCCCCTGGCGGGGCAGCCCGTGTGGGACGGGGTGGAGCGCCTGCCCGGCGACCACTGGCTGTGCCTCCCCCCGGAAGGGGGCACGCGGCGGTTCCGCCGGTGGACCGCGCCCGAGCCCTCCGTGCCCCTGGCCGAGGGCGCCGAGGCGCTGGCGGAGGCGCTCACCACCGCCGTCGACGTACGCACCCGGGGCCGTTCCCTGGTGACGGCGGACCTCGGAGGCCTGGACTCCACGGCGGTGTGCTGCGCGGCCGCCCGCGGCACGGCCCGGGTGGTCGCGTACACCGCGGAGACCCACGACCCGCTCGGCGACGACGCGCACTGGGCCCGCCGGACGGTGGCGGCCCTGGGGAACGTGGAGCACCATCTGGTCCCGGCCGAGCGGATCCCCCTGACCTACGACGGTCTGGACACGTTCGACGACCGCCTCGACGCCCCCTGCCTGATGGCCGTCGACCACCGGCGCCGCATGAGCCTTCTGGAACTGGCCGCGCACCGGGGCTCCACCCTGCACCTGACCGGCATGGGCGGTGACGAGCTCCTGATGGGCTGTGCCGCGCACCTGCACACGATGGTCCGCACGCATCCGCGGGCCGCCCTGCGGAGTCTGCGGGGCTTCACCGCCAAGTACGGGTGGTCCCGGCGGGAGGTGCTGCGCCAGCTCCTCGACCGGCGGGACTACCCGTCCTGGCTGAAGGGGGTCGGGCAGGACCTGCTGCGGCCCCAGCCGCGGGAGCGCGAACCCCTGCTGGAGTGGTGCGTGCCGCCCAGGCTGCCGCCGTGGACGACGCCCGACGCCGTCCACGCGGTGCGCGAGCGCATCCTGGCCGAAGCCGCCACCGTGGAGCCGCTGGCCGCGGGCAGGGGCCACGGGACGCACCGGGAGCTGGCCACCATGGACCTCACCTCCCGTTTCGCCCGGCACGTCGACCAGATGGCCGCGCCGCTGGGAGTGGCCTGCGAGGCGCCCTACTACGACGACCGGGTCGTCGAGACGTGCCTGGCCGTGCGCCCGCAGGACCGGATCACTCCCTTCCGCTACAAGCCGCTGATCGTGGAGGCCATGCGCGGCATCGTGCCCGAGGAGAGCCGCACGCGGGCCACCAAGGCCAATGCCGGGATGGAGGCGGAACTCGGCCTGCGCCGCCACCGCGAGCGGCTGCTGGCCCTGTTCGAGGACTCCCGTCTGGAGCGGCTGGGCCTGATCGACGCCTCCGCGCTGCGCCGGTGGTGCGACGTCCCGGTGTCGGCGGAGCTGGGCAGCGAGCTGCTGCAGCCGACCGTCGCCTGCGAGGTGTGGCTGCGGTCCCGTGAGAACGCCACCGCCTCCTCGCGGACGGCCCCCTGACCCATCGTCCCGGCCGCCCGCGGCGGACCGAACGGAAGGAAGACCCCATGGCACTCACCCTGCGCCCCGGTGTGCTGATGACCGACACCGAGTACGGAACGGCGCTGCTCGACCAGCGGAGCGGCGAGTACTGGACCCTCAACCCCACCGCTGCCGCCGTGCTGCGCGCGCTGCTGGAGGGCCGCTCCGCCCGGCAGGCGGCGACGGCCCTCACCGGCGAGTACGACGTGGCTCCCGAGGAGGCCGAGGAGGACGTGCTCCGCATCCTCGGCGAGCTGCGCGACGCGCGGCTCGTCGCGGGCTGAAGGGGCCCGGCGGCCGCAGCTCCGCCGGAGCGACGCGCCGGCCCGCGGGCCGGCGCGGGAAGAGAAGTCCGCGGGAGAAGAGAAGGAGAAGAGGAGAAGGTGTCGACCCCCGAAGCGGTTCCGTACGATCCCCGCTCCGTCCCCCTGGCGCACCGCCTCGCGGCGCGGGCCGCCGTGGGCTGCGCCCATCTGCTGGCCGTGCTGCCCCCGGGCCGCATCCGCGCCGTCCTGGAACTGCTGCGGCGCGGCGCCCGTCCGGCTACCGAGGCGGAGGCGGCCAGGGCCCGCGAGACGGTGCTCGCGGTGAGCCTGGCCTGCGGCGGACAGCGCGGCTGCCTGCCGCGTTCGCTGGCCACCGTGCTGCTGTGCCGCATGCGCGGCCGCTGGCCCGTGTGGTGCGTGGGGGTGCGCACCAGCCCGCCCTTCGCGGCGCACGCCTGGGTGGAGGCCGAGGGCGTACTGGTGGGCGAGGGCTGCCCGGCCGACTACTTCCAGCGCTTCTTCAGCGTGGGGTGAGGCCGTTGACCGCGCAGACCGCACCCGCGGCCCGGACGGACGCCGTCGGCGGCGGGGGACCGCGGGAGGGCGGGGAGGCCGTCCCGACCCGCCCCCGGCGGCTCTCCGGCCGCGTCGGCAAGGCCCCCTCCGGCGCCCGCGCCCTCGCCGGGCGGCTCCGTCCGCACCGCACCGGCATCCTCGCGGGCACGCTGCTCGGCCTGCTGGGCGGTCTGCTCTCCCTGGCCCAGCCGCTGGCCGCCAAGCGGCTGGTGGACGAGCTGGGCGGCGGGCGTGCGGCGGCCGGCTGGGTGCTGCTGCTCAGCGTGCTGGTGCTGGCGGGCGCCGTCCTGGCCGCCGCCGGGCAGTACGTCCTGGAGAGGACCGGGGAGGCCGTGGTCCACACCGTCCGGCGACAGCTCACCGCGCACCTGCTGCGGCTGCGCGTGCCGGCGGTGGAGCGCGCCGAGCCCGGTGACCTGATCTCCCGCGCCACCTCCGACACCACCGTCCTGCGCCGGACCGCCGTCCAGTCGGTGGCCTCGGCCGTCGTCGGCTCACTGCTCCTTGTGGCGACCGTCGGCCTGATGGGACTGCTGGACGCGGTGCTGCTGGGCGTCACCCTCGGCGCGCTCGTCCTCGTCGCCGCCGCGGTGGCGGCGGTCGCGCCGCGCATCGGCCGGGCGGCCCGGCAGGCGCAGGAGGCCGTCGGCGCCATGGGATCCGCCCTCGAACGCGTGCTGGGCGCCTTCCGCACCGTCAAGGCGGCCGGCGCGGAGCCGCGGGAGACCGCCCGTCTGCACGAGGCGGCGGACGGCGCACGCCGGGCCGGCGTGCGCGCCGCGGGCTGGGAGGCCGTCTCCGCCACCGCCGGGAGCGTGGCGGTGCAGGTGGCGTTCCTGGCGGTGCTGGGGGTGGGCGGTGCGCGGGTGGCCTCGGGCGCGACGGAGGTCTCCACGCTCGTCGCCTTCCTGCTCTACCTCTTCTCGCTGGGCCCGCGCGTCCACCAGCTCGTCGACGTCGTGGGCCGCTTCCAGGAGGGTTCGGCCGCCGCCGTGCGCGTGCGGGAGGTGGAGGGGATGCCCGCCGAGCACCTCGGCGCCGGCCCCGCCCCGGACCCCGCTCCCGCCGGGACGGACCTCCCGGAGCCGGCCTCGCTGGTCTTCGACCGGGTCGGCTTCTCCTACCGGGCCGGGCTGCCGCCCGTGCACCGCGAGGTGAGCTTCACCGTCCCGGCCCGGGGCATGACGGCTCTCGTCGGGCCCTCGGGCGCGGGCAAGACCACCGTCTTCTCCCTGGTCGAACGCTTCCACGAGCCGGACACCGGCCGCGTCCTGCTCGACGGCCGGGACGTGAGGGACTGGCCGCTGGCCGAACTGCGGGCCGCCATCGGATACGTCGAGCAGGACTCCCCCGTCCTGTCCGGAACCCTCCGCGACAACCTGCTGTTCGGCGTCCCGCCGGCCGGGATGCGGCATCTGGAGGAGGTGCTGCGCCGCACCCGGCTGGAGGCCCTGGTGGCCCGGCTGCCGCAAGGGCTGGACACCCCCGTCGGCCACCGGGGCGACCGGCTCTCGGGCGGCGAACGGCAGCGCGTCGCCGTCGCGCGCGCCCTGCTGCGCTCCCCCAGGCTCCTGCTCCTGGACGAGGCCACCTCCCAGCTCGACGCGGCCAACGAGGCCGCGCTGCGGGACACCGTCGCCGACGCCGCCCGGAGCACGACCGTACTGGTCGTGGCCCACCGTCTGTCCACCGTGACAGCGGCCGACCGGATCGTGGTCATGGAGGAGGGGAGGGTCAGAGCGGTGGGCACCCATGACGAGCTGCTGGCCGGCGACGCCCTCTACCGCGGCCTGGCGGCCACTCAGCTGCCCGGCCCGCTCTCCGGGGACCGGGGGCGGAACGGCACCGGACGGGCGGCGAAGGCGCGGGGCAGCCGGGACGGGTGACCGCACCGGGCGCCGTCCCCGGCCGCGGGTCCCGCGCCCCCGGCTGCGCGGTGGTGGAATGCCGACATATCGATACCATGAGGGCGAACGGGTCTTTTCATCCGTCCACTCCCCGCGGGAGGGGAAGATGACGAAGAAGAAGAGGAAGTTCCGCAAGGGGGACAGGGTCTCCTGGAAGAGCCACGGGAGCGAGGCCGTCGGCAGGGTCGAGAAGGAGATCACCTCCCGCACCGAGGCGGGCGGGCGCACCGTGGACGCCTCCCCCGACGATCCCCAGTACCAGGTCCGCAGCGAGAAGTCCGGCGGCCGGGCGGTCCACCGCCCCGACGCCCTCCGCGAGAGGGGTCCCGGGGATGGCTGAGCACCGCGACGACCGCGACGGGACCGTCACCGAGTTCGGGAAGCTGGTCAACCTCACGCCCCGGCAACTCCAGGACTGGCTGGAGCGGGACGAGTCCAAGGCCGCCGGACAGCACCGGGGCGGCGGGGAGAGCACCGGTCACGCCTCGGGCCGCCGCATCGTCGAGCTGCTGCGGACCTCGAAGTCCGACCTCAGCGACGACGACGTGGCCCACATGCGCAAGGTCAACGGCTACATCAAGCGGCACCTGGCCCAGCGGCCCTCCGGCGACGTCACCGACACCACCTGGCGGCACTCCCTGATGAACTGGGGGCACGACCCCCTCAAGGACCGCTGACGCCCCCGCCCGCCCGCGTCACCGCTCGGGCTCGCCCTCGTCCACGCGGTAGGACCTGCTCCAGGTGGCTCCGCAACGGCAGCGGGACAGCTCGATCAGATCGCCTTCCTCGGACACCTCCAGCCCGTGGTTGAGGCGAACGTGCACATGCTCTGTCATGGTGGACCGACTCCCGGTCGACAAGGGCTCTCCGGCCCTGTGGCCGGCGCGGACGCCCTCATCATCCACGCCCGTCGCGCCCCGGGAAATGGCACGGGTCACTTCTTCCGGCCGGCCCGCCCCGTCCGCGGTGCCCTCTCCCGCCGCACGGTCGCGCGGAGGAGCGGGGAGGGCGGCGGGACCGGGCTCCGTGAGGTCCGGAGGAGGCCTGAGGACCGGTTCTCCGCCGGAAAGGAGGAGGCGGATGCCGGTACGCGGCGATCCCCTCGGACGAACCGTCCGGGCCGTCCGCAGGCTTCCGGGTGCCGCGGTCCGTCCGGCGGTGGCCCCCCTCGGCCCCCGCGGGCACGGGAGCGCCCTCCCGCCCCGCTCCGCGCGGCCCGGTGCCGGGCCGGGCTCCGTCGGCCCGGGCGGGAAGAGGCCCGTCATCGCCCTCCGGGCGGAACGTCCCGCGCCGGACGGAGGCCGGC
>NZ_JBKJFM010000224.1:0-6851 GCF_046614825.1 Streptomyces nanhaiensis | reverse complement strand
TCCTCGCCGCGCGACTGTCCGGGAAGGGAGGGCTCGGGTGCGCCCGGCCGCTCCCGCGGGCCGTCCTGCGGCGGCTGCCCGCCGCCGTCCCCGCCGCCACCGGGACCGCCGCCACCGCCGCCACCGGGACCGCCGTCCGGCCCGTCCGGGTCCGGATCGCCGTCCGAACCGCCGTCCGAACCGCCGTCCCCCGTGCCGCCGTTCTGCCGCAGCGTCTCGTCGAGCTTCTCCTCGTCCAGGCCGGGCGCGTCGAAGGGGTTGCGGCGCCTGCGGTGCGGCAGGGCCAGCAGCGCCGCCTGCCGGACGTCCTCGGCCGCCACGTCGGTGCGCCCCGCCCAGGCGGCCAGCGCGGTGGCGGTGCGCGCCATCACGATGTCGGCCCGCATCCCGTCCACCTCGAAGGCCGCGCAGGTGGCGGCGATCTGCCGCAGCGCGGCGTCGCCCAGGCGCACCCGGGGCAGCAGCGCCCGCGCGGCCGCGATCCGCTCCCGCAGCCCGCCCTCCTCGCCGGCCCAACGGGCGGCGAAGGCCGCCGGGTCCTCGTCGTACTCCAGGCGCCGCCGTACGACCTCCATCCGCTCCCCGGTCTCCCGGGAGGCGGCGACCTCCACGGTCAGCCCGAAGCGGTCCAGCAGCTGCGGGCGCAGCTCGCCCTCCTCGGGGTTCATCGTCCCCACCAGCAGGAAGCGGGAGGAGTGGCGCACCGAGACGCCCTCGCGCTCGATGTGGACCACGCCCATCGCGGCGGCGTCCAGCAGCGAGTCGATGAGGAAGTCCTGCAGCAGGTTGACCTCGTCCACGTAGAGGACGCCCCGGTGGGCCCGCGCCAGCAGGCCCGGCTCGAAGGCCTTCACCCCCTCGGACAGGGCGCGCTCGATGTCCAGCGACCCGACGAGCCGGTCCTCGGAGGCGCCCACCGGCAGCTCCACCATCCGGGCCGGCCGGCTCTCGCCCGGCCCCGGCCCGTGCGGCCCGTCCGGGCAGGCCGGGTCGGGGCGGCTCGGATCGCAGGAGAAGCGGCAGCCGGGCACGGTCTCGACCGGCGGCATCAGCGCCGCCAGGGCCCGCACCGCGGTGGACTTCGCCGTGCCCTTCTCCCCGCGCACCAGGACGCCGCCGACGGCCGGTGAGACGGCGTTCAGCAGCAGAGCCAGCCGCAGGTCGTCCATGCCGACGATCGCGGTGAACGGGTAGGCGGCGGTGGCCGCCGCGCCGGTGGCGTCGCCGGCGGGGTCGGTGGTCGTGCCGGTGGTCGTGCCGGCGGTGGTGGTCACGCGTCGCCCTCCAGGTCGTCGGAGCCGCTCTCCAGGTCGCCTTCGAGTTCCAGGTAGATCTCGCGCAGCCGCTCCAGGGTCCGCTCCTCCGGCTCGGCCCACAGCCCGCGGTCGGCGGCCTCCAGCAGCCGCTCGGTCACCCCGCGCAGCGCCCACGGGTTGGAGCGCTTCATGAACTCCTGGTTGGTCTCGTCGAAGACGTACTCGGCCGCGAGCCGCTGGTACATCCAGTCGTCCACGACCCCGGCCGTCGCGTCGTAGCCGAAGAGGTAGTCGACGGTGGCCGCCATCTCGAAGGCGCCCTTGTAGCCGTGCCGCCGCATCGCCGCCATCCAGCGCGGGTTGACCACCCGCGCCCGGAAGACCCGGTGGGTCTCCTCGCCCAGCGTCCGCGTCCGCACCTGGTCGGGGACGGCCGAGTCGCCCACGTAAGCCTCGGGGGAGTCCCCGGTCAGGTGGCGCACCATCGCCACCATGCCGCCGTGGTACTGGAAGTAGTCGTCGGCGTCGGCGATGTCGTGCTCGCGGGTGTCGACGTTCTTGGCCGCCACCTGGATGCGGCGGAACGCCGTCTCCATGTCGCCGCGCGCCGGGCGGCCGTCCAGCCCGCGCCCGTACGCGTAGCCGCCCCACACCGCGTACACCTCGGCCAGGTCCGCGTCCGAGCGCCAGTTGCGGGCGTCGATCAGCGGCAGCAGCCCGGCCCCGTACGCGCCCGGCTTGGAGCCGAAGATCCTTGCTGTGGCCCTGCGCCGGTCGCCGTGCGCGGCGGTGTCCTCGTCGGCGTGGGCGCGCACGTGGTTGGACTCGGCGGGCTCGTCCAGCTCCGCCACCGCCCGCACCGCGTCGTCCACCAGGGCCACCACGTGCGGGAAGGCGTCCCGGAAGAAGCCGGAGATGCGGACGGTGACGTCGATGCGCGGCCGGCCCAGTTCCTCCAGGGGCACGATCTCGAAGCCCGTCACCCGCCGCGAGGCGTCGTCCCACACCGGGCGGCAGCCCAGCAGCGCCAGGATCTCCGCGATGTCGTCGCCCTGGGTGCGCATGCAGGAGGTGCCCCACACCGTCAGGCCCACCGACCTGGGGTACTCGCCGTGGTCGGCCAGGTGCCGGGCCAGCAGGGAGTCCGCCAGCGCGCTGCCGACGTCCCACGACAGCTTGGACGGGATCGCCTTGGGGTCCACGGAGTAGAAGTTCCGCCCCGTCGGCAGGACGTTGACCAGGCCGCGCGTGGGCGAGCCGGAGGGACCGGCGGGCACGTAGCCGCCGGCCAGCGCGTGCAGCACGTTGCCGATCTCGTCCCCGGTGCGCTCCAGCCGGGGCACGACCTCGTCCGCGGCGAACTCCAGGACGCGCACGGCGCCCGGCAGTTCGGCGTCCAGTACGTCGCGGACCACCCGCGGGGCCGCCTCGCGCGCCCAGCCGCGGTCCTCCATCGACTCCACCAGCCGCCGCGCCAGGTGCTCGAGCAGGTCCACCGCGTCGGAGGCGGTACGGGAGGGCCCGTCCGCGAGCGCGGTCAGTGCCTTCGGCACCTCCAGGCGCGCCCCCGGCTCGGCCAGCAGCTCGGACTCCACCAGCCCCACGTGCTCGGCCAGCACCGCCCGCAGACCCGGCAGCGCGCCGCCGACCCCGCCCCACACCTGGGCCGAACGCAGCACCGCCAGAACCAGGTTGACGCGCGGCTCGCCCACCGGCCCGCCGCCCAGCACATGCAGGCCGTCGCGGATCTGCACGTCCTTGATCTCGCACAGCCAGCCGTCGATGTGCATGACGAACTCGTCGAACTCGTCCTCGTCCGGCTGCTCCTCCACGTGCAGGTCGTGGTGGAGCTCGGCGGCCCGCACCAGCGTCCAGATCTGGCTGCGCACGGCCGGGGCCTTGGCCGGGTCCAGATCGCTCACCAGCGCGTACTCGTCCAGCAGTTGCTCAAGCCTGGCCAGGTCGCCGTAGGAGTCGGCGCGCGCCATCGGCGGCACCAGGTGGTCGACGACCGTGGCGTGGCCGCGGCGCTTGGCCTGGGTGCCCTCGCCGGGGTCGTTGACGATGAACGGGTAGACCAGCGGCAGGTCGCCCAGCACCGCGTCCGGGGCGCAGCCGGCCGACAGGCCCAGGCCCTTGCCCGGCAGCCACTCCATCGTGCCGTGCTTGCCCATGTGCACCACGGCGTCGGCGCCGAAGCCCCCCTGCTCCCGCGGGGTCTCCATCCAGCGGTAGGCCGCCAGGTAGTGGTGGGAGGGCGGCAGATCGGGGTCGTGGTAGATCGCGATGGGGTTCTCGCCGAAGCCGCGCGGCGGCTGGATCATCACCACCACGTTGCCGAACCGCAGCGAGGCCAGCACGATCTCGGCGCCGGAGCCCTCGCCGTCCACGTACAGCGAGCCAGGCGGCTCGCCCCAGTGCTCGCGCATGGCCTCGCGCAGCCCCGGGTCGAGCGCGGCGAACCACCGCCGGTAGTCGGCCAGCGGCACCCGGGCCGGCGCGGCGGCCAGCTGCTCCTCGGTCAGCCACTCCACGTCGTGGCCGCCCGCCGCGATCAGCCGGTGGATCAGCTCGTCGCCGGTGCCGGGGAGTTCACCGGTGTCGTAACCGGCGTCGCGCAGGGCGCGCAGCAGTTCCACGGCCGAGGCCGGGGTGTCCAGGCCCACGGCGTTGCCGACGCGCGAGTGCTTGGTGGGGTAGGCGGTGAAGACCAGGGCGATCCGCTTGTCCGCGTTCGGCCTGTGCCGCAGGGCGGCGTGCCGCACCGCGATCCCGGCCACCCGGCGGGCCCGTTCGGGGTCGGCGACGTAGACGGGCACCCCGTCGGGGCCGTCCTCCTTGAAGGAGAAGGGCACGGTGACCAGCCGTCCGTCGAACTCCGGGATGGCCACCTGCATCGCCGCGTCCATCGGGGAGAGGGCGGCGTCCGACTCCTCCCAGACGGCGCGTGAGCCGGTCAGGCACAGGCCCTGGAGCACGGGGACGTCCAGCTCGGCCAGCGCGCCGACGTCCCAGGTCTCGTCGTCGCCGCCCGCGCTCGCGTCCGCCGCGTGGGCGCCGCCGGCGGCGAGCACGGTGGCGACCAGCGCGTCGGCACGGCCCAGCAGCCCGTACAGGCCGGGGTCGGCGCTCCTGAGCGAACCGCAGTACACCGCCAGGGCGTTGGCGCCGCGCTCCTCGATCGCGTCGCACAGCGCGTCGACGAAGGCGGTGTTCCCCGACAGCTCGTGGGCCCGGTAGAACAGCACGCCCACCGTCGGCCGGGACGGGTCGTGCCCCCGGTCGCCGTGGACGCCGTACTCGGGCATCGGGCGCGGCCCGGCGAAGCCGTGGCCGGTCAGCAGTACGGTGTCGGACAGGAAGCGCACCAGTTCCGCCAGGTTCTCCGGCCCGCCCGCCACCAGGTACTTCAGCGCCTCGGCGACCACGCCGGCCGGGACGGTGGAGGCGGCCATCAGCTCCGCGTCCGGGACGGACTCGCCGCCCAGCAGCACCGTCGGGATCCCGGTGGCCCGCAGCGCCGCGAGCCCGTCCTCCCAGGCGCGCCGGCCGCCCAGCAGGCGTACGACGGCGATGTCCGCGCCCTCCACGAGCGCGGGCAGCTCCCCGGCGACGTCGACGCGCGCCGGATTGGCGATGCGGTACGGGGCGCCGGAGGCGCGGGCCGCCAGCAGGTCGGTGTCGGCGGTGGACAGCAGCAGTACCGTGCTCATCGAGCCCCCATCGGTTCGTACGTCCTTCGCATCGGCCGTGTCGGTCCTTCCGGTCGCACCGGTCGTCTCGTTCGTCCTGTCCGTGCCGCTCGTCCCGCTCGTCCCGCTCACGGCGCACCCGGCGGCACGAACGGCAGACCCGCGGGCGCGCCGCCCTCGATCAGCCGCAGCAGCGCGGCGGTGTCGGCGTGCTCCTCCACCAGATCGCCCAGCCGGTCCAGCTGCTCCTCGCGCAGCGCGGCGAAGGAGGTGTCCGGGGCGGGGACGAACGCCCGCCCGGCGTCGGCGGCCACCCGCCGCAGGAAGGCGCGCCGGAAGCCGTCGCTCTCCAGCGAGCCGTGCCAGTGCGTGCCCCACACCGAGCCGGCGCGGCAGCCGTCCAGGAAGGGCTCGTCGCCGCCGGCGACCTCGGCCACGCCGTGGTGGATCTCGTAGCCCTCCACCCGCTCGCCCAGCGCCTCGCCGACCGGCCGGGCCAGGGTCTTCTCCGCCTCGAAGCGCACCCGCACCGGCAGCAGGCCCAAACCGTCGACCGTCCCGGCGCGCGACTCCACCTCGTCCTCGATCCGCTCCCCCAGAAGCTGGAAGCCGCCGCAGATGCCCAGCACCGGGCGGCCCTCGGCCGCCCGCCGGGCCAGCGCGCCCGCCAGGCCGCGCTCGCGCAGCCAGGCCAGCGCCCGCACGGTGCCGCGGGTGCCCGGCACGATCGCCAGATCGGCGTCGGCCAGCTCCTCGGGCCGGTCGGTGAACCGCACCACCACCCCCGGCTCGGCCGCCAGCGCGTCCACGTCCGTGAAGTTCGACATCAGCGGCACGGGCACCACCGCGATCCGCAGCACGTCGCGGCCGTGCGGCGGCGCGACGGACGGCTCGCGCACCCCGCCGCGCAGCGACAGCCGCAGCCCGTCCTCCTCGTCGATGCCCAGCCCGTGCGCGTAGGGCAGGACGCCCAGCACCGGCCGGCCGGTCAGGCCGCGCAGCATCTCCAGGCCGGGCTCGAGGAGGGTGACGTCACCGCGGAACTTGTTGACCAGATAGCCCGCCACCAGCGCCTGGTCCTCGGGCGCCAGCAGGGCGGTGGTGCCGAAGAGGGAGGCGAAGACGCCGCCGCGGTCGATGTCGCCGACCACCACGACCGGGAGCCGGGCGGCGCGCGCCAGGCCCATGTTGACGATGTCGGTGCGCCGCAGGTTGATCTCGGCAGGGCTGCCGGCGCCCTCGCAGATCACCGCGTCATGGGTGCGGCGCAGCTCGGCCAGGCAGCCGGCGACCGTCTCCAGCAGGTCCTCCCGGCGCCCCGGGCGCCGCGCCCCACCGGGGGACGCCGGCAGCCCGGGGTCCCCGAAGTAGCCGCGCGCGCTCATCTCGCCCACCGGCCTCCCCAGCAGCACCACCTGGCTGGTGCGGTCGCCGCCCGGTTTGAGCAGCACGGGGTTCATCAGCGCGCTCGGCTCCACACCGGCCGCCGCGGCCTGCATGGCCTGGGCGCGGCCGATCTCGGCCCCCTCGCGCGTCACGAAGGAGTTCAGGGACATGTTCTGGGCCTTGAAGGGCGCCACCTTCACACCCTTGCGGGCCAGCCAGCGGCAGACGCCCGCCGTGACCACGCTCTTGCCCGCGTCCGAGGTCGTTCCCGCGATCAGCAGTCCGCCGCCCGTCACAGCCGTCCCCCCGATGTCCTTCGCGACCTGCCCCGCCGTACGGCGCGGGCCTCCCGCAGCGTCCCGGCGGCGCCGCACACCGCCAGCGCCAGCGCGCACACCCGGCGCGAGAGCCGCACCGCGCGCTCGATGTCCTCCACCCGCACCGGGCGGCCGCCGGCGCCCAGGACCGGCCGGTGCTCGACGCGTCCGCCGTACGACAGCGTCCCGCCCAGCCGTAC
>NZ_JBKJFM010000223.1:0-6904 GCF_046614825.1 Streptomyces nanhaiensis | reverse complement strand
GCAGGCGGGCGACGCCGCGTGCCGCGAGGCCGCCGGTCGCCGCCGGGCGCACCGGGACGTCCCCGGCCAGCCGGTCCCGCCAGAAGGCCCGGTCGGCCGCGGCGTCGGGCGAGGCCCGGTAGGCGTGTTCCGCCGCCGCCAGCGCCCCCAGCGGGTGAACGGCCGGCGCCGGCCGTTCACCGCGCTCCAGCGCGGCGTAGAGCCGGCCGACCCGGCGGACCAGCAGCGCGCTGCCGACGCCGTCGATCACCAGGTGGTGGCAGGCCAGGTACCAGCGGAAGCGCGCGTCGGCCAACCGCAGCAGGGCTGTCCGGAACGGCGGACCGGCGGCGAGGTCGAAGGGCCGCGCCACGTCCTCGCGCATCCAGGCCGCGGCGGCGGCCGCCGGGGAGGGCTCCGCGCGCAGGTCCTTCCGGGTCACCTCCCACGGCGGGAGGGGCCCGTCCGACTGCCGCGGTTCCCCGGTCCCGTCCACCGTGAACCGGGCCCGCAGCGGGGCGGTCTCGGCCAGGGCGGCCGCGAACGCGGCCTCGAACAGCGACGGCTCCAGCGGTCCGGCGATCTCGACGTACAGCCCCACGTGGTAGCGGGCCGGGTCGGCGAGGCGGGCGCCGGTCCAGATGCCGCGCTGGGCGGTGGTCAGCGGCACCGGACCGGTGGCCGCCCGTTCCGCGCCGGTCACCGTGGCACGCCCGACGCCGTGCCGCGGGTGCGCAGCGACGGGGCGATGGCCTCGCCTATCTCGGCCAGCGGGCCGGGCCGGCCCAGCTCCGCGTGCGGGTACCGCACGGCGCGCACGTCCGGCTTCCCTCCGTCGACGTACGGCTCCCACAGCTCGGCGGCCACCTCGGGGGAGGTCTCGAGCGCGGTGAAGACCAGCAGGTCGCCGGTGTAGCGGGAGGGGGTGTGGTCGCGGGAGAGGGCGGCGTTGTTGGCGTAGATCCGGCAGATCGTCTCGATGGTCTCCTCGTCGAACGTCGCCAGCAGTCCGGTGTGTTCGCGGATGATCTCCATGAAGCGCGGGTGGGTCAGCTCCTCACCGGACCAGAGGGCCGGGTCGTAGCCGAAGAACTGCAGGATCGTCCGCATGACGTGGTCCGGGCCGAGCCGGACGGCGGTCCGTTCCCCGGCGTCCCCGGCACCGCCGCCGTCGCCTCCCTGCCCGCGGCCGGACGGCACCGCGTCGAGGACGGCCAGCAGGTCGACGGTCTCCCCCGCGCTCTGGAGCTGCACGGCCATCTCGTGCGCCACCAGGCCGCCGAACGACCAGCCGAGCAGCCGGTACGGACCGGCCGGCCGTACGGTGCGGAGCTGGGCGACGTAGTCCGCGGCCATCTCGGTGATCGACCCGGGCAGTACCCGCGAGCCGTCCAGGCCGCGCGCCTGCAGCCCGTACACCGGCTGGTCGGTGCCGAGCGGCCCGGTCAGCCCCGCGTAGGCCCAGGCGATGCCGGCCGCCGGGTGCACGCAGAACAGCGGGGGCCGGCCGCCCTCCTCGCGCAGCGGCAGCAGCACCCCGGTGCCTCCGCCGACGGCCTGCGCCACCGAAGCCGGGCGGGGCCGCGGCGCGGTCGCGGCCCCGGCGGGCCCATCGGCGGGGCGCAGGCCTCCGACGGGTCGGTGCGGTTCGTACGCGGTCCGCTTCAGCAGGTCCAGGAACCGACCGGCGAGGCCGTTCGCGCGCTCGCCGTCGACGAGGTGCGGCTGGTGCTCGACGTGCAGTGCCAGCGTGTCGCCGCGGTGGCTGAGGACGATGCCCAGCGGGTAGTGCTGCCGGTCGTCCCCCGAGGCGCGGACCAGTTCGAGCCCCGGGGCGGGCCGGTGCAGCGGCTCCTCGTCGAGGGGGTAGTTGGCGAACGACATCATCGTGTCGAACATGTCCCCGCTGTCGGTGATGCGGCGGACGTCGTTGAGGCTCAGGTGCTGGTAGGGCAGGAGCTCGGACTGCTCCTGCTGCACCCGTACGAACAGCTCGCCCAGCGACTCGTCCGGGTCGAGCCGCACCCTGGTCGGCACGGTGTTGATGAACAGGCCCACCATCTTCTCCACGCCCGGCAGTTCGGCCGGACGCCCGGAGACCACCGAGCCGAACACGACGTCCCGCTGCCCGGTCTCCTCGCCGAGCACGATCGCCCAGCACGCCTGGAGCACGGTCGCGACGGTCACGCCGTGCCGGCGCGCCGTCTCCGCCAGCGCGCGGGTCGTCTCCTCGTCCAGCGAGAAGGCCAGGTGCCGCGACGGCTGCGGCTCGCCCGGGCCCCGGCGTCCGATCCGGGTGTCGGTCAGGCCGGCCAGCGCCGTGCGCCAGGCCGCCTCCGCCGCCTGCTCGTCCATCCGGGACAGCCAGCCCAGGTACTCCCGGAACGGCGTGCTCGCGGGCAGCCCGTGCGGAGTGCCGGTGACCAGCGCGCGGTAGTGGGCGAACAGCTCCCCGACGAGGATCGGCAGCGACCAGCCGTCCAGCAGGATGTGGTGCGTGGAGACCACCAGCCGGTGCCGTCCGCCGCCCAGCCCGATCAGCAGCAGCCGGAGCAGCGGCGGCCGGGTGGGCTCGTAAGGGCGGACGCGTTCGCTCGCCAGGAGGCTCTCGGTCTCACGCTCACGCTCCTCCTCCGGCAGTCCGCCGAGGTCCACCTCCCGCCACGGCGCCTCCACACCGGACTGGATGACCTGCACCGGCTGGGGCAGCCCCTCGTGCACGAAGGCGGCGCCGAGGTTGGGGTGGCGCTCCAGGAGGGCGCGGAACGCCTCCCGCATGGCCCCGGCGTCCAGGTCGCCGGCCAGCTCCAGCCAGAACTGGACGGTGTACAGCGGGTTCGGCGCTTCCCCGGAGCCTTCCAGCGCGCCGAGGAGGAGGTGGTAGAGCATGCCCTGCTGGAGCGAGGAGAGCGGCAGGATCTCCTCCAGGTCCGGGTACTCGCGCTCCAGCCGCTCGATCTGCTCCTGACCGATCTCGAGCAGGGGGAAGTCGGACGGTGTGCGGCCGCCGGCGCCCGGCTCGGCGGCGTGCGCGGCCAGCGCGTCCAGGATCTCGAACCAGGCGTCGGCCAGCTCGTCCACCAGGTGGTCGTCCATGATCCCGTCCGCCCAGGAGAACGCGATGCGCAGTTCGGTGCCGTCCGCGGTGTCCTCGGTCAGGGCGTTGATGGACAGGGGGTGGTCCAGCGGCATGTCCGCGTCCGCGCCGGCCGTCATGCCGGTCTCGGGCGCGGGCGCCCAGTTCTCCTCGCCGTCGTCGGCGGGAAGCAGGAAGCGCCCGAAGTAGTTGAAGCCGATGTGCCGGGGTTCGGCGGCGGCCAGCCGCGGGCCGGTCTCCGGGTTGAGGTGGCGGAGCATGCCGAAGCCGATCCCCTTGTCCGGGATGGCGCGGAGCTGCTCCTTGACCCGGCGCAGGGCGCCGCCGAGTTCGGCGCCGGACGGCGGGGCGTCGGTCCGCGGCACGCCGGGGGCAAGGCGCACCGGGTACATGCTGGTGAACCAGCCGACCGTGCGCGACAGGTCGGCGCCGGGCACCACCGGTTCGCGGCCGTGGCCCTCGACGTCCATCACCACGTCCCCTGTGGTGCCCAGGCACCGCTGGACGGCCAGGGCGAGCGCGGTCAGCAGCACGTCGTTGATCTCGCAGTGGAACGCCGCCGGGATGGTGGTGAACAGGTGCCGGGCCCGCTCCGCCCCGTAGACCGCGGTACGGGCGCGGGCCCTGCCGGTGGTGTCCCGGCGGGTGTCCAGAGGCCGCTTGGCCAGCCTGGGGCCCGGGGTGGCGAGTATCCGCTCCCACAGCGGGAGTTCGGCCGTCCGCTCGGGGGTGCGCGCCTGCTCGTTCAGGGCGCGGCTCCAGTGCCGCAGGGAGGTCCCGACCGGGCTGAGGCCGGGGCGGCGGCCCTCCGCGAGCGCCTGGTAGGCGCCGATCAGGTCGGGCACCACGATGCGCCAGGAGACGCCGTCGCAGGCGAGGTGGTTGGCCATGAACAGCAGGCGGCCGGGGGTGTCGGGGCCCGCGTCGAACCAGACCACACGCACCATGCGGCCGGCCCGGACGTCGAGTTCCTCCTTGGCCCGCCGGGTCTCCAGGACGAGGACGCGCTCGAGGTCGTCGCCGGTCGCGCCGCCGGTCGGCACCCGCCGTACGCAGGAGGCCGCGGAGACGGTGCCGGCGGGCCCGACCTCCAGGGACCAGCCCGGTGCCGAGCGGTCCAGGCGGAGCCGGAACGCGTCGTGGTGGTCGATCAGCGCCTGGACGGCCGCGGTCAGCCGGTCCTCACGCAGACCGCCCGGGACCCGGAGCAGCACGGCCTGGTGGAAGCCGTCGACCGGGCCGCCCTGGTCGCGCAGCCAGTGCACGATCGGCGTGAGCGGGACATCGCCGACGGCCGCTGCCTCGCCGCCCGTGGCGTCCCGGGCGGTCTCGCGGGCGGCCTGGGCGAGGGCCTGGACCGTCTTGTGCTCGAAGACGTCCTGCGGGGTGAGGACGAGCCCGGACTGCCTCAGCCGGCTGACCAGCTGGATGGACATGATGCTGTCGCCGCCGAGGTCGAAGAAGCTGCGGTCCCGCGGTACGCGGGTCTCGCGCAGCACCTCGGCGAAGGCCGCGGCGACCAGGTCCTCCCGGGAGGCCGGAGCCTCCCCGGGCAGACCCGCGTCCTCGACGGCCGGAGCCGAGGGCGGCTCCGCCACCGGTGCCGGCCGCGGCGCGGGAGCGGGCAGGGGGCCGGGGTCCGTCCCGCGGGCGAGCTTGCCGCCGGGCGCGCGGGGCAGGCGGGCGGCCGGCCTGATCTCGGAGGGGACCAGGTGGGCCGGAAGCCGTTCGGCGAGCCAGGCGCGCAGTTCCTCCGGGTCTGGTGGGGCGGCCGCGTCCGCCGGGACCGGGTAGGCGACCAGCCGGGCGCTCCCCGTCCGGTCGAGGCGGATCGCGGCCATCGCCTCGGCGACCCCGGGGTGCCGGCCCAGCACCGCCTCCACCTCGCCCGGTTCGACGCGGAAGCCGTTGACCTTCACCTGCTCGTCCGCCCGGCCGAGGAAGTCGAGCTGCCCGTCCGCGCGCCAGCGGGCCAGATCGCCGGTGCGGTACATCCGCGCGCCGGGCGGGCCGAAGGGGTCGGCGACGAAGCGCTCCGCGGTCGGCCCGGGGCGCCCCAGGTAGCCGCGGGCGAGACCGTCACCGGCCAGGTACAGCTCGCCCGGCCGGCCCGGTTCCACCGGCCGCAGCGCGCCGTCGAGGACGTATGCGCGAACGTGGGCGAGCGGGCGGCCGATGGGCGGTGCGCCGCCGTCCGGCGCCTCTCCGGCTCGCCCGGCGGTGGCGTACACGGTGGCCTCGGTCGGCCCGTAGACGTTGAGCAGCCGGGTGTCCGGCATCGCGCTCGCCACCCGGTCGGCGACCGCGGCCGGCAGCGCCTCTCCCCCCAGCGCCAGGGTCCGGGCCGACAGCTCCAGGCCCCCCTGCTCCAGCAGCCTGCCGAGCACCGAGGGAATCGCGCACACCAGTCCGCCGGACCAGCGCGGCGGTTCGTCGTCCAGCAGCGACAGCAGGTTGGCGACGATCTCCACCGTGCCGCCGGAGGCCAGCGGCGCGAACACCTCGGCCACCGACACGTCGAAGCTGAACGAGGTCGCGGCGAGGGCGTGGGTGAGCGCCGCCGCGCCGAACTCGGCCTCGGCCCAGGTGAGCAGCGGCAGCACGTTGCGGTGCGGTACGAGCACACCCTTGGGCGTGCCGGTCGACCCCGAGGTGTAGATGACGTACGCCGGGTGGCCGGGGAGCAGCGGCGCGGAACGGTCGGCGTCGGTGATGTCGTGCGGAGCGGCGTCCGCCAGTTCCCCCGCCACCGCCGCGTCGTCCAGGACGAGGACCGGGCCCGCCGGGTCGCCGAGGTCCCGCCCGGCACCCGCGGCGTCGGTGACCAGGCACGACGGACGGGTGTCGCCGATCATGAAGCGGAGCCGCTCGGCCGGGTAGGCCGGGTCGAGCGGCAGGTAGGCCGCGCCGGACTTCAGGACCGCCAGCATCGCCGTCAGCATGTCCGCGGACCGCGGCAGCAGCAGCCCGACCACTCCTTCGGGCCCGGCACCGCGGTCGATCAGCAGTCTGGCCAGCCGGTTGGCCCGCTCGTGCAGCTCGCGGTAGGTGAGGCACCCGGTGCGGTCGCGGACCGCGATCGCCTCCGGGGTACGCCGCGCGGCCGCGTCCAGCACCGCGGTCAGGGTGCCGGATCCGGACCGCTCCTCCCCCTGCCGGGCCCAGGACAGGACGGTGGCCGTCTCCTCGGTGTCCAGCAGGTCGAGTGCGCCCACCGTGCGGCCGGGCGCGGTGCCGGCCGAGAGCAGCAGCCTGCGCAGGCGCCGGGCGTGCGTGTCCGCCTCGGCGCCGGGGAGACGGTCCGCCGGCCCGGTGACGGCCACCCGGAGAGCGCGGTCCGACGGATCCTCCTCCAGCACGATCCGGGCCGCGTCGGCCGGTTCCGCGCCGATCCGGCGGACGACCGCCGGGTGGTCGCCGAACCGCAGCGCGGGAGCGGGCTCGCGGATGTCCACGACCGTCCCGTACAGCCGGGAGCCGGGCCCGGACAGGCCCAGTTCGCGGCAGACCTCGGCGTGCCGGAACCGCTGGTGCCGCCGGACCCGGCGGGACTCCAGGCCGGCCTGCCGCACCAGTTCGGCGAACGGGGTGCCGGGCCGGACCTCCAGGCGCAGCGCGGCGACGTCCTCGGCCGCCGTCGGCACCCGCCGCGTCGCACGCTCCGTACGGCCGTCCACCGGCAGGCCGAGCACCACGTCGGTGCGGCCGGTCAGCCGGTGCAGGTAGGCGGCGACGGCCGCGGTCAGGACCGCACGCGGATGGGCGCCGCAGTACCGGGCCGCGGCCCGCAGCCGGGCGCGTTCAGCCCTCCGCCGGTCCCCCCGCCGG
>NZ_JBKJFM010000222.1:0-7099 GCF_046614825.1 Streptomyces nanhaiensis | reverse complement strand
CACCCGCACGCCGCCCAGCAGCCGGTCCCGTTCGAGATCACCCAGGTCGCGCAGTAGTCCGGCCACAACCAAGACTGAAGAGAGCTGAGGAGAACCGTGGCCGAGACCACCGCCGAGACCCCGATCGAAGAGGTCGAGCAGTACACCACCGAGACCCCCGAGGGCGTCGAGGAGTACACCACCGAGTCCCTCGCGTCCCGTTTCGGTGAGCCCCAGCCGGGCGCCGGCACCGGGCGCCGGAAGAACGCCATCGCCCGCGTGCGCATCGTGCCGGGCAGCGGCCAGTGGAAGATCAACGGCCGCACCCTGGAGGCCTACTTCCCGAACAAGGTGCACCAGCAGGAAGTCAACGAGCCGTTCAAGGTTCTGGAGCTGGACAACCGCTACGACGTCATCGCCCGCATCAGCGGCGGCGGCGTCTCCGGCCAGGCCGGCGCGCTGCGCCTGGGCGTGGCCCGCGCCCTGAACGAGGCGGACGTGGAGAACAACCGCGGCCCGCTGAAGAAGGCCGGCTTCCTGACCCGCGACGCCCGCGCGGTCGAGCGGAAGAAGGCCGGTCTGAAGAAGGCGCGCAAGGGCACCCAGTACAGCAAGCGCTGATCCGCGCCCTGCTGTCCGCCGGAACCCCTGGGATCCGCCGATGAGCGCCCCGACAGCACCGTCACGGTGCGTCGGGGCGCTCGTCTTCGGGCCGCCGCTGACTCCCGGACCGGCGCGTCCGGTGGGGCGACCGTCGGCATGCCGGGTGTACGGCCGTGCCGCATCCGCCGCCCAGGGGCGTATACCTGGATGGACCGGGTCCGCGGCAGGCCCGGAGAGCTCAGCTCGGAACTCGGAGGAACCACGGTGGGACGACTCTTCGGTACGGACGGTGTGCGCGGGGTCGCCAACGCCGACCTGACCGCCGAAATGGCGCTCGGTCTGTCGGTCGCGGCGGCGCACGTGCTCGCCGAGGCGGGCACGTTCAAGGGCCATCGCCCGGTGGCGGTGGTCGGACGTGATCCGCGCGCGTCCGGGGAGTTCCTGGAGGCCGCGGTGGTGGCCGGGCTGGCCAGCGCGGGCGTGGACGTGCTGCGAGTGGGCGTGCTGCCAACCCCGGCGGTGGCGTACCTGACCGGCGCGCTCGGCGCCGACCTGGGCGTGATGCTGTCCGCCAGCCACAACCCCATGCCCGACAACGGCATCAAGTTCTTCGCCCGCGGCGGCCACAAGCTCGCCGACGAGCTGGAGGACCGCATCGAGCGGACCTACCGCGAGCACGCCTCCGGCGAGCCCTGGGACCGCCCGACCGGCGCCGGGGTGGGCCGGGTGAAGGAGTACGACGAGGGCTTCGACAAGTACGTCGCCCACCTCGTCGGCGTCCTGCCCAACCGGCTCGACGGGCTCAAGGTCGTCATCGACGGCGCGCACGGCGCGGCGGCGCGGGTCTCCCCCGAGGCGTTCGCGCGGGCGGGCGCCGAGGTGGTCACCATCGCCACCGAGCCCGACGGGCTCAACATCAACGACGGCTGCGGCTCCACCCATCTGGAAGGACTGCGCGCGGCCGTCGTCGAGCACGGCGCCGACCTGGGCGTGGCCCACGACGGCGACGCCGACCGCTGCCTGGCCGTGGACGCGGCGGGCGAGGAGGTCGACGGCGACCAGATCCTCAGCGTGCTGGCCCTGGGCATGAAGGAGGCCGGGACGCTGCGGGGGAACACCGTGGTGGCCACGGTGATGTCCAACCTGGGCTTCAAGCTGGCGATGGAGCGCGAGGGCGTGGAGCTGCTCCAGACGGCGGTCGGCGACCGCTACGTGCTGGAGGAGATGAAGCGCGGCGGCTACTCGCTGGGCGGTGAGCAGTCCGGGCACGTGATCGCCCTGGACCACGCCACCACCGGCGACGGCACCCTGACCGGTCTGATGCTGGCCGCGCGGGTGGCCGCCACCGGCCGGCCCCTGGCGGAGCTGGCGGGCGTCATGCGGCGGCTGCCGCAGGTGCTGATCAACGTGCGGGACGTGGACAAGACCCGGGTCGGTTCATCGGCCCGGCTGGCCACCGCCGTGAACCAGGCGGAGAAGGAGCTGGGCGAGACCGGCCGGGTGCTGCTGCGCTCCTCCGGCACGGAGCCGCTGGTGCGGGTGATGGTCGAGGCGGCCGATCTCGAACAGGCCCGTGCGGTGGCGGAGCGGCTGGCGGACGAGGTCAAGTCGGCGCTGGGCTGACCTCCGGCGCGGACCGCGCCGGAGCGCGCGGTCCGGTTGCGACGGCAGGAGGCGGGGGCGGCCGGTGGCCGCCCCCGCGCCCGTTCCTCCGGCGCGGCGCCCCGGGCGAGGGCCGCGCCCTCCGTGCGGTGCGGCGGAACGGCCGGCCTCCGCCGCCCGGCGGTGCGCGTCCGGCGGCCGGTCAGAGCTTGCGCAGCGACAGCCGCTGGACCTTGTGGTCCGGCCCCTTGCGCAGGATCAGGCCGGCGCGGCCCCGGGTCGGGGCGATGTTCTCCTCCAGGTTCGGGCGGTTGATCGTCCGCCAGATCCCGCGCGCGTAGTCCAGTGCCTCCTCCTCCGACACCTGCGTGTACCTGCGGAAGTAGGAGAACGGGTTCTGGAAGGCCGTCTCGCGCAGCTTGCGGAAGCGGCCCAGGTACCACCGCTCGATGTCCTCGGTGCGCGCGTCCACGTAGACGGAGAAGTCGAAGTAGTCGGCCACGGCCAGCCGGGTGCGGCCGTCCTTGCCCGGCAGGGCCGGCTGGAGGACGTTGAGGCCCTCGACGATCAGGATGTCGGGGCGGCGCACCGTCAGCACCTCGCCCGGGACGATGTCGTAGATCAGGTGCGAGTAGACGGGGGCGGTGACCTCCTCCCGGCCCGACTTGACGTCCGCGACGAACCGGGTGAGGGCCCGGCGGTCGTAGGACTCGGGGAAGCCCTTGCGCGACATCAGCCCGCGCCGGTGCAGCTCCGCGTTCGGGAACAGGAAGCCGTCCGTGGTCACCAGCTCCACACGCGGGTGCTCGGGCCAGCGGGCCAGCAGCGCCCGCAGCAGCCGGGCCACCGTGGACTTGCCGACCGCGACGCTGCCGGCGACCCCGATGACGAACGGGGTGCCGCGCTGGGCGCCGTGCCCGCCGCCCGCGTCGCCCAGGAAGGTGTTGAGCGCGCCGCGCAGCCCGTGGGTGGCGCCGACGTAGAGGTTGAGCAGCCGGGACAGCGGCAGGTAGACGTCCCGCACCTCGTCGAGGTCGATGACGTCGCCGAGCCCGCGCAGCTCCTCCACCTCCGCGGCGGTCAGGGGCAGCGGGGTCTTCTCCCGCAGGGCGCTCCACTCGGCCCGCCCCAGGTCGACGAAGGGGCTCGCGTCGGACGGCCGGCCGCGGCGCTGCTGCGACAGGGCGGCGGACGCGGTGGAGGGCCCGGGGGCGGTGACGGGGGTGGACACGGGCCCATTGTCGGGCCGCGCGCGGCCGGTCTCACGGCCGTTCCCATGTGATCAGCAGCACAGATGTGCGTGCGAGGGGGTGTACGTGGCGGGCCGGCGCGGATACGTTGACCGCATTCGCGCGCTTGCTCCATGTGTGTGCACCCGCCGTGCGGGTCCCTGCCCGCTCCGGCGGGGCCCGCGTACCACCGGTCCGGAGGGGATCCGTATGCCGTTGCCGTTCCGGCGCTCCCGCACAGCGCGGCGCCGCTTCACCGCGCGCACCTCCGCCGAGGCGTGCGACGCCCGGGCGTGGGAGGAACTCCTGGACGAACTGCCCGAAGAGGACCTGGGGGAGCACCCGGACGACGTGCTGGACACCTACCGGCCGGGCGGCAGGCCGGGGTGCGAGGAGGCGGAGTACCTGGAGATCGTCAGGCGGGCGGTCGGACGAATAGGGCGAGGGCGCTGACACTTCCCGCCCCCGACTGCCCTTAGGCTGCATCGCATGTGCGGAATCGTTGGTTATGTGGGAGGGCAGTCCGCCCTCGACGTCGTCATCGCGGGACTGAAGCGGTTGGAGTACCGCGGTTATGACTCGGCGGGCGTTGCCGTCCTCGCCGACGGCGGGCTGGCCGCCGCGAAGAAGGCCGGGAAGCTGGGCAACCTCGGCAAGCTGCTGGACGAGCGCCCGCTGCCGGCCGGCGCCACCGGCATCGGCCACACCCGGTGGGCCACCCACGGCGGGCCGACCGACGCCAACGCGCACCCGCACCTGGACAACTCCGGGCGGGTCGCGGTCGTCCACAACGGCATCATCGAGAACTTCGCCGCGCTCCGCGCGGAACTGGCCGAGCGCGGCCACGAGCTGACCTCCGAGACCGACACCGAGGTCGTGGCCCACCTGCTCGCCGAGAACTTCTCCTCCTGCGGCGACCTGGCCGAGGCCATGCGGCAGGTGTGCCGCCGCCTCGAGGGCGCCTTCACCCTCGTCGCCGTCCACGCCGACGAGCCCGACACCGTCGTCGGCGCCCGGCGGAACTCGCCGCTGGTGGTCGGCGTCGGCGAGGGCGAGAACTTCCTCGCCTCCGACGTCGCCGCGTTCATCGCCCACACCCGCGAGGCCATCGAGCTGGGCCAGGACCAGGTCGTGGAGCTGAAGCGGGACCGGGTGACGGTCACCGACTTCGACGGTGCCCCCGCCGACACCCGCGCCTACCACGTGGACTGGGACGCCTCGGCCGCCGAGAAGGGCGGCTACGACTACTTCATGCTCAAGGAGATCGCCGAGCAGCCCAAGGCGGTCGCCGACACCCTCCTGGGCCGCATCGACGAGGCCGGCCGGCTGGCCCTGGACGAGGTGCGCATCCCCGACCACGTCCTGCGCGAGGTGAACAAGGTCGTCATCGTGGCGTGCGGCACGGCCTACCACGCCGGGATGATCGCCAAGTACGCCATCGAGCACTGGACGCGCATCCCCTGCGAGACCGAGCTGGCCAGCGAGTTCCGCTACCGGGACCCGATCCTGGACCAGCGCACGCTCGTCGTCGCCATCAGCCAGTCCGGCGAGACCATGGACACCCTGATGGCGCTGCGCCACGCCCGAGAGCAGGGCGCCAAGGTGCTGGCCATCTGCAACACCAACGGCTCCACCATCCCGCGCGAGTCCGACGCGGTGCTCTACACCCACGCCGGGCCCGAGGTCGCGGTCGCCTCCACCAAGGCGTTCCTGACCCAGCTGGTCGCCTGCTACCTCGTCGCCCTCTACCTGGGCCAGGTGCGCGGCACCAAGTGGGGCGACGAGATCGGCTCGGTGATCCGGGAGCTGTCGCAGATCTCCACGGAGGTCGAGAAGGTCCTGGCCACCATGGAGCCGGTGCGGGAGCTGGCCCGCTCCCTGGCCGACAAGGACACCGTGCTCTTCCTCGGCCGCCACGTGGGCTTCCCCGTCGCCCTGGAGGGCGCGCTCAAGCTCAAGGAGCTGGCGTACATGCACGCCGAGGGCTTCGCGGCCGGCGAGCTCAAGCACGGCCCGATCGCGCTGATCGAGGAGGACCTGCCGGTGGTGGTGGTCGTGCCGTCGCCGCGCGGCCGCTCCGTGCTGCACGACAAGATCGTCTCCAACATCCAGGAGATCCGGGCCCGGGGCGCGCGGACCATCGTCATCGCCGAGGAGGGCGACGAGACGGTCGTGCCGTACGCCGACCACCTGGTGCGCATCCCCGCCACGCCCACCCTGCTCCAGCCGCTGGTGGCCACCGTGCCGCTGCAGGTCTTCGCCTGCGAGCTGGCCACTGCCCGCGGCAACGAGGTGGACCAGCCGCGCAACCTGGCCAAGTCGGTGACGGTGGAGTGAGTCCGCGCAGCGGTCGGACGGCGCGCGGCGGGCGCGCCCGGCGGGCGGGGGGACGCGGATGATCGTCGGGGTGGGGATCGACGTCACCTCGATCGACCGCTTCGCCGGCGCGCTGGCCCGCACCCCCGCCATGGCCGAGCGGCTGTTCACCCCCGCCGAGCAGACCCTGCCCGGCGGGGAGCGGCGCTCGGTGGCCTCCCTGGCGGCGCGCTTCGCCGCCAAGGAGGCCCTGGCCAAGGCGCTGGGCGCGCCCGGCGGACTGGTGTGGACGGACGCGGAGGTGCACGCCTCCGAGCACGGTCAGCCGCTGCTGCGGGTGACCGGCACCGTCGCCGCCCGCGCCGCCGAGCTGGGCGTGCGCCGCTGGCACGTCTCCCTCAGCCACGACGCGGGGGTGGCGACGGCCTTCGTGGTCGCCGAGGGCTGACGGCGGGAGGCCGGCCGCCGGAGCAGGCCACCGGGAACCGGTCGCCGGGAAGCGACCGCCGGGAACCGGTCGCCGAAGGGCGGCCGTTTCCCGGGTGGGCCCGGCGGCCGGCAGTCACACTGAGGGCATGAGAGATGCCTACAGCGTGCAGACCGTACGGGCCGCCGAGCGGGAGCTGATGGCGCGCCTGCCCGCCGGGACGCTGATGCGCCGCGCCGCCGCCGGGCTGGCCGCCGCCTGCGCCGGGATGCTCGGACGCGTCTACGGCACCCGGATCGTCCTGCTGGTGGGCAGCGGCGACAACGGCGGGGACGCGCTCTTCGCCGGGGCGTACCTGGCCCGGCGCGGCGCCGGGGTGACCGCCGTACTGCTCAGTCCGGAGAAGGTCCACGCCGGCGGGCTCGCCGCGCTGCGGGCGGCCGGGGGCCGGGCCGTCGCGTCCCCCGCCGCCCGCACCGTGCTGGAGGGCGCCCCCGCCGACGTGCCCGCGCTTGTGCGGCGGGCCGATCTGGTGGTGGACGGCATCGTCGGCATCGGCGGCCGGGGAGGCCTGCGGCCGGACGCGGTGGAGATCACCGACGCCGTCGAGGCGGCCGGGGTGCCCGTCGTCGCCGTGGACCTGCCCAGCGGTGTGGACGCCGACACCGGAGAGGTGCGCGGTGTGGCGGTGCGGGCGGCGGCGACGGTGACCTTCGGGGCGTACAAGCCGGGCCTGCTGGTCGATCCCGCGCGCGAGCACGCCGGGGCGCTGCGGCTGGTCGACATCGGCCTGGGCCCGTACCTGGAGGCGGCCGAGCCGGTGGTGCGCGCCGCGCAGCACGCGGACGTGGCCGCCCTGCTGCCCCGCCCGTCGGCCGAGAGCGACAAGTACCGGCGCGGCGTGGTCGGCGTCGCGGCCGGCTCCGCCCGCTACCCGGGCGCG
>NZ_JBKJFM010000221.1:0-7120 GCF_046614825.1 Streptomyces nanhaiensis | reverse complement strand
CCGCCGCCGCGGCCGCGGCGGCCCGCCGCGCGCCGGGCACCGCGACCAGGACCGCCGGCGCGGTGTTCGCCGCCACCACCCACAGGGTGACCAGCCACACCCCGCCCAGCGAGGCCAGCCGGAGCGCGGGCGGCACCTGCCACTGGCTCGCCCCCAGCAGAGCCCACGGCCCGCCCAGGTACTCCCAGGAGCGCACCAGCTCGATCGCCAGCCACGCCGAGGGCACCAGCACCACCGCCGCCACCGCCCGGCCCGGTGCCGGCGCGCCCCCCAGCAGCCGTCGCACCAGCCACCCCCACGGAGCCCACAGCAGCCCCATCAGGGCCGCCACCACCACGACGAAGACGTGCAGGCTCGGCGCCAGCCAGTGATGGGTGGCCAGCAGGAAACCGGTGCCGCCCAGCCATCCCTCCACGGCGGCCCGCCCCCCGCTCCGCGCCGTACGCAGCAGCAGCAGCCACGGGACCAGCGCGGCGTAGGCCCACCACCACAGCGACGGAGCGGGAAAGGACAGGGCGGGCAGCGCGCCCGCCGCCACCGCGAGCGCCCCGCGCCCCCACCCGGACCCTGCGGACACCCGCATGCCGCGCCTCCCTCGCCTCGGCCGGGCCGGTGTGCGGACCCCGCCGCGCCGGAGGGCCGGACTGAGGGCCGTGCGGTGGGACGGGCCGCGGGACCGGCGGCCGAGAACCGCCCGCCGCGGGTTTCACCGGTCCGTATGCGGGTCACCGTTCCCAGGAACCGGCGGGTGAACCCGCGGCCCGCCGGCCGGAACGGGCGGCCCGGGGCCGGAAGACCGCGGGAGGCCGGGACAAGGAGGTGGCGGCGGTGGAGCTCCCCCTGCTGGTGGGCGTCGACGGATCCGGGCCCAGCCTGCTCGCGGTGGACTGGGCCGCGGACGAGGCGGTCCGGCACTCGGTACCGCTGTGTCTGGTCCACGGCGTCGAGGACCGCGGGGAGGACGACCCGGAGCCGGAGGAGCTGATGTCCGCCGCTGCGGAGCGCGTCCGCCTGCGCGCCCCCGGTGTACGGGTGACCACCGTCGTCCTCGACGAGGAGCCCGGAACCGCGCTGGTCCACGCGGGCCGCAACGCGTTCGCCCTCGTCGTCGGATCACGGGGCCGGGGCGGGATCGCGGGCCTGCTGCTGGGCTCGGTGGGGCTGGAGGCGGCCGGCCGGGCCGACTGCCCGGTGGTCGTCGTACGCGGCGGGGAGACCGCCCGCACCGGCGGCCACGACCGGATCGTCCTGGGCGTCGGGGACAGGGTGGACGGCTCGCCCGCCGCCCACTTCGCCTTCCGCGAGGCCGCCGCCCGGCACTGCCGGCTGCACGCCGTGCGGACCTGGCGCCGGCCCGCCCACACGGCGGAGAACCATCTGCTGGTCCAGGGCAGTCCGGCCGGCGCCCGCCGCCGGGAGGCGATGGACCACCTGGACGGCGCCCTGCGGGCCGCGGCGCGGGAGTACTCCGGGATCGACCTGCACCTGCACGCCGTGGAGGGCTCCACCCGCGCGGTGCTGCTGGAGGAGTCGCGCCGGGCGGACCTGCTGGTGATCGGTGCCCACCGCCGGCAGGGCCGCCTCGGCCTCCAGCTGGGGGTGGTCGACCACACCGTCATCCACCACGCCGACTGCCCGGTGGCCCTCGTACCGGAGCACATCTGACCCGGACCGCCCCCCGACGACCCCACTGGACGGAGTGATCATGCCGCCTGCCGCAGCCGCAGCCCGGGATCCGGAGGAGGAGGCCGCGCCGGCACACCGCCTGCACGGACTGAGGGCCGTGGTGTTCGACACCGACGGGGTGATCACCGACTCCGCCCGGGTCCACGCCGCGGCCTGGAAGGAGGCCTTCGACGACTGCCTGCGCGAGTGGCGCGAGCGCGGCGGCGGACGGCCGGGCGAGGAACCGCGGGACCGGTTCCGCCCGTTCGACGTCCAGGAGGACTACCGGCGGTACGTCGACGGCAGATCCCGGCTGGACGGCGCCGCCGCCTTCCTCGCCTCCAGGGGCCTCGACCTGCCGCCCGGCGAGCCGGACGACCCGCCCGGCAACGGCACCGTCCGGGCCGTCGCCGCCCGCAAGGAGCGGCTGTTCACCGCCGCGCTGCGGCAGGGCGGCGTCGAGGCCTGGCCCGGCACGCTGCGGCTGCTGCGGGCCCTGCGCCGGGAAGGGGTGCCCATGGCGGTGATATCCGCCTCCCGGCACGCCAGGGAACTGCTCTCAAGCGCCGGGGTGCCGGAGGTGTTCGACGCCGTGGTGGACGGCCACGAGGCGGCCCGGCTGGAGCTGCCCGGCAAACCGGACCCCGCGGTGTTCCTGGAGGCCGTCCGGCGCCTGGGAGTGCCTCCGGGGGAGGCGGCCGTGGTCGAGGACGCGCTCGCCGGTGTCGAGGCGGGCCGCCGGGGCGGCTTCGGGCTGGTGGTCGGGGTGGACCGGACGGCCGGCCCCACCGGCGCGCGGGACCTGCGCGACCACGGGGCCGACGTGGTCGTGGCCGACCTGGCCGAGCTGCTGCCGCCCGGTCCCCGCGCCGGCCGGCACGACGAGGAGGGCTGACAGTGGTGGAGGGGACCGTGGATCGCTGGGAATGGGCCTACGAGGGCTACGAGCCGGTGGAGGAGCGGCTGCGCGAGGCCCTGTGCACCCTGGGCAACGGCTACTTCGCGACCCGGGGCGCGGCTCCCGAGACGGACGCCGGAGGACCCCACTACCCGGGCACGTACGTGGCCGGTTGCTACAACCGGCTGGTGTCCACCGTGGAGGGAAGCGGCGGCAGCGAGGGCGGTGACGGCAGCGAGGTCAGGGACGTCGAGAACGAGGACATGGTCAACATGCCCAACTGGCTGCCCCTGCGCTTCCGGATCCTCGACGGAGTCCTCGACGGCGCCTCCGACGGCGGCCCCGGCGCCCCTCCCGGGGGTCCCGCGGGCAGTGCCGCGAGCGGCCCCGGAGGCGGATCCGCCCCTTCCTGGTGGACCCCCGACGACGGCGGACTGCTGGCCTACCGGCAGCGGCTGGACATCAGGCACGGCGTCCTGACCCGGACCCTGCGCCTGGAGGACGCCGCCGGCCGGCGGCTGCGCGTCGAACAGCACCGGCTGGTCCACATGGGGCAGCCGCACCTGGCCGCGCTGCGCACCGTCTTCACGGCGGAGAACTGGACCGGCACGCTCGAGGTCGACTCCGCTCTCGACGGCGGCGTCGCCAACGAGGGCGTGGAGCGCTACCGCGCCCTGAACGGCCGCCATCTGACCGGCCACAGCACCGGATCGACGGCGCCGGACACCGTCTGGGTGCGCTGCCGCACCACGAACTCGGAGATCGGCGTCGCCCTGGCCGCCCGCACCCGCCTGGAGAGCGGCGAGGCCGTCTCGGCGCGCACCGACCTGAGCGGAGTGCGGCCCGCGCGGCGGCTGACCGTCGCCGTCCGGTCCGGGCGGCCCGTCACCGTCGTCAAGACGGTGTCCCTGCACACCTCGCACGACATCGCGGTCAGCGAGCCCCTGCACGCCGCGCTGGAGGACATCTACCACGCGCCCGGCTTCCCCGACCTGCTCGACACGCACCGCGCCGCCTGGGACGAACTGTGGCGGCACGCCGAACTGGAGGTGCCGGGCGAGGCGGGCCACATCCTGCGGGTCCACCTCTTCCACGTCATGCAGACGCTCTCCCCGCACATCACCGACCTGGACGTGGGGGTCCCGGCGCGCGGGCTGCACGGGGAGGCGTACCGGGGGCACGTCTTCTGGGACGAGCTGTTCGTGCTGCCCTACCTCAACGTCCACTTCCCGGAGGTCTCCCGGGCCCTGCTGGCCTACCGGCACCGGCGGCTGCCCGAGGCCGTCCGGGCCGCGGAGGACAACGGCTACGAGGGCGCGATGTTCCCCTGGCAGAGCGGCAGCGACGGGCGCGAGGAGACCCAGACCCTGCACCTGAACCCCCGCTCGGGCCGCTGGCTGCCCGACCACTCCCGCCTGCAGCACCACGTGGGCTCGGCGATCGCCTACAACATCTGGCAGTACTGGCAGGCCAGCGGCGACACCGACTTCATGCACACCCGGGGAGCCGAGACGCTGCTGCGGATCGCCCAGTTCTGGGGGAGCGCCGCGCGGTACGACGCGGACCTGGGGCGCTACCGGATCCTCGGCGTGGTCGGCCCCGACGAGTACCACGAGGCGTACCCGGACAGGGAGCGGCCCGGCCTGGACGACAACGCCTACACCAACGTCACCGCGGCCTGGGTGCTCGGCCGGGCCCTGGAGACGCTCCGGACCGTCCCCGAACCGCTGTGCGAGGAGCTGTGCCTGAAGTTCGGCCTGGACGGGGAGACGCTGGGACGCTGGGACGACATCTCCCGGCGGTTGCGGGTGCCCTTCCACGCGGGCGTCATCAGTCAGTTCGACGGCTACGGGGAGCTGGCCGAGCTGGACTGGGAGGGCTACCGGCGCAGGTACGGGGACATCCGCCGGCTCGACCGGATCCTGGAGGCCGAGGGCGACACCGTCAACCGCTACCAGGCCTCCAAGCAGGCCGACGTTCTGATGCTCGGCTACCTGTTCCAGCCCGCCGAACTGGCGGACCTGTTCGAGCGGCTCGGCCACACCCTCGACGACGAGCTGTGGCGGCGCACGGTCGACCACTACCTGCACCGCACCAGCCACGGCTCCACCCTCAGCTCCCTGGTCCACGGGTGGGTGCTGGCCCGGGTGCGGCGCCCCGAGGCCTGGCGCTACGTGCAGGAGGCACTGGTCAGCGACATCGCCGACATCCAGGGCGGTACGACGGCCGAGGGCATCCACCTGGGCGCCATGGCCGGGACGCTGGACCTCGTGCAGCGCGGACTGACCGGTCTGGAGACCCGCGGGGGCGCCCTGCGGCTGGACCCCGCGCCGCTCCCGGAACTCTCGGAGTTCGGCTTCACCATCCGCTACCGGCACCACTGGGGAGTGGGGGTGCGGATGCGCTCGGACGGGATGCGCGTCAGCCTGCCCGGGTCGGCCGAGGCCCCCGTGCGCCTGGTGCTGCCCGACCGGACCGTCACCGTCGAGCCCGGCGAGTCGGCCTGGCTGGACCTGGCCGACCGGTGAGGGGCGACCGGTGAGGTCCCGCCGGTGAGGGCCGGCCGGCGGCAGGAGGCCGGACCGCTCAGCCGGAGCCCGGCCCCGGCCGTCCGGGCCGGCGGCCGGCGCGGTGGCCGGCCCGGCCCGCCGCGCCCATGACCAGGGCGGAGAGGAACACCAGCAGGCCGGCCACCGGATGCAGGACCATCAGCGCCGGGACCAGGAACAGGCAGACACCGGCGAGCAGCCACAGGCGGTGCGGTGCCCCCGGCCCGCCCGCGGCCGGCTCCGCCGCTTCGGTCCCCGCCTCGCCGAACCCCCGGAAAAGGGCGGCCAGGCGGGCGTCACGCAGCAGCGCCCGTTCTGTCTCGTGGAGGATGCGGAGTTCTCGGAGGGTGAGGCGGCGGGATTCGTTCATGGTCTCGGTCCAGCTCGGTCGGTGCGGACTGCGGGGGTCGGTCCTCTGCCGGGTACCCCCTCCGAGCGGGTGAATCTTTCGAATCCCGGCGATCCGGCCGGCGATCCCGCATCCGATCACCGGCCGGAGCCGGCCCGGCTCACCCCTCGCGGTACCGCAGGAGCAGCATCGCCGCGTCGTCCTGCAGCGGCCCCCCGACGTGCGTGACCAGATCCCGGCACAGCGACTCCAACCCGATGTCCGGGTTCGTCTCGCGCAGCAGGAAGGCCCGCCGGACCAGCGGGTAGAAGCGGTCGTCCGGATCACGCGCCTCGGTCACACCGTCGGTGTACAGCAGCATCTGGTCGCCGGGGGCGAGTGAAAGCCCGTACGGCTCCGGGGGCTTGAGGTCGAGGCCCATGCCCAGGGGCGGCGCGGTCTCGGGCGGCTCCGCCAGATGGGCCGTCCCGTCCGCGCGGACGACCAGCGGCGAGGGATGGCCGTGGTTGAGCAGGGTCACCGAGCGGTCCTCGTGCGTCTCGGCCAGCACAGCCGTTACGAACCGCTCCTGTGTCATGTGCCGGTTGACCGACCGCTCCAGCCGGGCGCTCACCGCCGCCAGGTCCGGCTCGTCGTACGCCGCCTCCCGGAACGCGGCCAGGACCACCGCGGCCGTCTCCACCGCCTCCAGGCCCTTGCCCTGGACGTCGCCCACGATCACCCGGACCCCCGAGGGCGAGTTGACCACCTCGTACAGATCGCCCCCGATCCGGGCCTCGGCCACCGCGGAGGTGTAGGAGACCGCGATCCGCAGGTGCCCCGCGGCCCGGGGCACCGGGCGCAGCAGCACCCGCTGGGCCACCTCGGCGATGGACCGCATGTTCGCCAGCTCGGCCTCGCGCCGCTGGCGGATGGCGGCCGCGGCCAGCCCGGCCGCCGACACCCCGGCCACCGACAGGAGCGCCGTGTAGCCGGGTGTGGTTCCCAGCAGGCCGTCGTAGGAGGCCAGGCCGAAGCACAGGACCAGCGCCAGCAGTCCGATCAGCGCGGTGCGGCGCATGCCGCCGACCAGACTGGCGAAGGCGGGACCGAGCGACAGCAGGGGCAGGAACCCCACCTCCGGACCGGCCGTCACGTCCACCAGGGCGACGACGGTCATGGCCGCGAAGGGCAGCCCGGCCAGGAGTCGGTAGCTGTCGTCGTCGCGCTCGGCCAAGGTGGACTCCGGGGTTCGGTGCGGGTTCCCCGCGGTTGCCTGCGAACAGCTTCCCAGGCCGAGGCGGCGCGGAAAAGCGACCCGCGCGGTCGCGCCGTCTCCCGCGCCCCCGCGTCGCCCCCCACGCACTGCGTTCCCGCGTCCGCGCGATCCGTTCGCCCGGTCGGCGCAGCCGGGCGCCGCCGGAGGTGCCGCACACCCCGCCGCCGTCCACGCTGCCGGGAAGGAGCACGGCGCGCCCGTCCGGGGCGCCCGTGCCGGGACGCACAGGAGGCGAACGATGCGCCGGATCGCACCAGTGGGGACGGCAGCCGGACGGAGCGCACCGCGGACGACCGGGCGTACGGGCGCGGGCGGGGGCGGGGCGGTGGACCGGATACGCCGGATACGCCGCGGCCGCCGGACACGCCGGATACGCCCCGCGGGCGCGGCCGCCGCCCCGC
>NZ_JBKJFM010000220.1:0-7259 GCF_046614825.1 Streptomyces nanhaiensis | reverse complement strand
ACGAACATCGCGTAGTAGATGCCGGTGCTCACGCCCAGGTCGCCGTAGGTCTCCTCCAGGTCGTCCTCGGCCGCGGCGAAGGTGATGATCGCCAGCAGTGAGAAGAGGGCCTGGAGCCCGCCGGCGACGAAGAAGACCATCTGGGACGAGCCGACCTCGCGCGGCATCCCCCCGGGCGGTCCGCCGGGGACCGGGCCCGGGGACATGCCGTACCGCCGGACCGGCGGCCTACGCGGTGGCGCTTCCCCCGGCCGCCGGACGGGCGGCCCGGGCGGCGGAACCGGCGAAGTCGCCACCGGAGTGCAGCCAGCACTTCGCGTAGTGGTCGTAGCCCACCGCGAAGTCCTCCGGCATACGGGTGCAGGCCTCGAACGCCTTGGGGCAGCGGTCCCGGAAGGTGCAGCCCGGATCGTCGCCGGGGAGGGTGGAGCCGCCCGCGGGCTCGATGCCCAGCGCCTCGGTGAGCCGGGCGCGGTCGCGGGCGTCGGGGTTGGGCGCGGCGGCCGCCAGGATCCTGGTGTAGGGGTGCTGCGGATTGAGGATGACCTCGTCCGCCGGCCCCCTCTCCACCACGCGCCCCCGGTACATCACCAGGATGTCGTCGGAGAAGTGCCGCGCGGTGGCGAGGTCGTGGGTGATGTAGAGGACCGCGAGACCGTCCTCGCGCTGGAGCCGGGCGAGCAGGTTGAGCACGCCCAGCCGGATGGAGACGTCCAGCATGGAGACCGGCTCGTCGGCGATGACGACCTGCGCTCCGGGCGCCAGGGCCCGGGCGATGGCCACGCGCTGGCGCATGCCGCCGGACAGCTCGTGGGGGCGGCGCTGGGCGATGTCGGCGGCCGGGGTCAGGTTGACGCGCTCCAGGAGCTGTTCGACCTTCTGCGCGACCTCCGCCTTCCCGCGGGCCCTGCCGTGCAGCTTCAGCGGGCGGGCCAGGTGGTGCTCGACGGTGTGGAAGGGGTTGAGCGAGGCGAAGGGGTCCTGGAAGACCATCTGCACATGGTCGCGGTAGGCGCGGTCGGCCACCCGCCTCCCGTCGGGGCCGGTGGCGGTGATCCCGCCCGCGGTGGGCTTCTCCAGGCGTGCGATCATGCGGGCCACCGTCGACTTGCCCGACCCGGACTCACCGACCAGTGCGACCGTCCTGCCGGGGGTCAGGGTGAAGGAAACGTTGTCAACCGCGCGGAAGCGGGAGTGGCGCAGGCCGGAGCGTATGGAGAAGTCCTTGGTCAGGCCGCGTACTTCGAGCGTCGTCATCGCGAGCCCGCCTCCTTCACGATCGTTTCGGTGCCCGTGCCCGTGCCCGTGCCGGGGCCGGTGCGCTCGCGGGCGCTGGACTCCCCGGTGCGGACGAACGCGCCCCGCTCGCCGGTGAGACTGGGGAAGGAGTCGAGCAGCCTGCGGGTGTAGGGGTGCTTCGGGTCGCGGTGGATCTCGTCGGCGGTGGCGTACTCGACCACCTCGCCGTCGCGCATGACCGCGATGCGGTCGCTCAGCTCCAGCAGCAGCGGCAGGTCGTGGGTGATGAAGACGACCGCGAAGCCCAACTCGTCGCGGAAGCGCAGGATCTCCCTCAGGATGCCGCGCTGGACCACCACGTCGAGGGCGGTGGTCGGTTCGTCCATGATCATCACCTGGGGGTCGAGCAGCAGCGCCATGGCGATCATGACACGCTGCCGCATCCCCCCGGACAGCTCGTGCGGGAAGGAGTCCAGCCGTCTCGGATCGACCCCGACCAGGCGGAGCACCTCGGCGCACCGCTCGCGGCGGGCCTGCGCGGACATCCCGGGGCGGTGGGTGGTGAGCACGTCCTCCAGCTGGGCCCGGATGGAGATGACCGGGTTCAGGGCGTTCATCGCGCCCTGGAAGACCATCGACAGCTTCGACCAGCGGAAGGCGCGCAGTTCCTCCTTGCCCAGGGCGAGCAGGTCGAGGTCGGAGCCGTCGCGGTCGTGGAAGACGACCGATCCCGAGGTGACCTCGGCCGGCGGCCGGTGGAGCCGGTTGATCGCGTACGCGAGCGTGGTCTTGCCGCAGCCGGACTCCCCGGCCAGGCCGAGGATCTCGCCGCGGCCGAGGGTGAGCGAGACGTCCTTGACGGCGTGGACGGGCTTCTCGCCCCGGTAGACCACGTTGAGGTTCTCCACCGTCAGGACGGCGTCGCGGCCAAAGGCCTCACGGCCGGTGACGGAACGGGCCGCGGCCGTACGGGGCTTGCGCCCCCCGGCGCTCCCGCCCCCGCGGGTGCGGCGCGAGGCGGCCGGGACGGTGCGCAGCTTGGGGTTGATGATCTCGTCGATGCTGAAGTTGATCAGGGAGAGGCCGCAGCCGAGCAGCGCGATGACCAGGCCGGGCGGGCCGAACCACCACCAAGCCTCCCGCTGGAGGGCGAAGCCGTTCTGGGCGTAGTAGAGCATCGTGCCGAGCGTGTCGGAGCCCGAGGCGCCCAGGCCCAGGAAGGACAGGCCCGCCTCGCTGAGGATGGCCAGGATGACGGCGAACACGAACTGCGAGGCCATCAGCGGCAGCAGGTTGGGCAGGATCTCCACGGAAACGATTCGCCAGGGCTTCTCGCCCGCCACCTTCGCCGCGGCGACGTAGTCGCGGTTGCGCAGGGATAGGGTCTGGGCGCGCAGCACCCGGGCGGAGGCCGCCCAGCCGGTGATCGCCAGGACGACCGCGATGGTCCACCAGCCGCGCTGCTCGGCGGGGACGAAGCCGGCGATGACGATCACCAGCGGCAGGCCGGGGATCACCAGCATCACGTTGGAGAACAGCGAGAAGCCCTCGTCCACCGCACCGCCGACGTAGCCGCCGATGACGCCGAAGACCGCGGACAGCAAGGTGGCCAGGACGCCCACCAGCAGGCCGATCTGCAGGGAGCCGCGCGTGGAGTGGGCCAGCAGGGCCAGCACGTCCTGGCCGGTCTGGGTGGTGCCCAGCCAGAACTCGCCGCCGGGCGGGGTCATGCTGATGTTGCGGATGGTGTCGGGGTCGCCGGTCAGCAGCGGTCCGAGGATCCCGAACAGGGCGATGGCGCCCACCAGGCCCAGGCCGGTCCCGAGCTTGGGCGACCAGCGCGGCACCAGGGAGCGCCAGCCGCCGGCGCCGGGGCGCCGGGGGGCCGGGGAGACGCCGGTGGTGCCGGCCGGGGTGTCCGGCGCCGCGCCGGCGGTCTCGGCGGGCGGGTTGATGTTCGTCACGGTGTCGGTTCCTCAGCTCTCAGTTGCCGGCGCGGGTGCGGGGGTCGATGAGGCCGTACAGCAGGTCGACGACCAGGTTGGCGCCCAGCACGGCCACCGTGATGACCAGGAAGATCCCCTGCATCAGGGCGTAGTCGTTGTTCTCCACGGCCTGCAGCAGCCTCGACCCGATGCCGGGGTAGGAGAAGACCTGCTCGGTGATGACCGATCCGGAGACCACGAAGCCGAGGGAGATCGCGAAGCCGGCGACGGACGGCAGGACCGCGTTGCGCGCGGCGTAGCGGGTCATGATGCGCCGGTCGCGCAGCCCCTTGGCCTGGGCGGTGAGGATGTAGTCCTCCGAGACCGTCGAGACCATCATGTTCCGCATCCCCAGCAGCCAGCCGCCCACCGAGGAGATCACGATCGTCAGGGCGGGGAGGGTGCCGTGGTAGACCGCCGAGGCGATGAACTCGCCGTCCCAGCCCGGGGTGAGGATCACGTCGTACCCGCCGTTGAGCGGGAACCAGCTCAGGGCCGTGGCGAAGACCGCGACCAGGATCAGCGCCAGCCAGAAGTACGGCACCGCCGCGAGCACGGTGGTGGCCGGGATGAGCGAGTCCAGCCAGGAGCCGCGTTTCCATCCGACGACGGCGCCGAGCCCGACGCCGAGCAGGAAGGACAGCAGGGTGGCGATGCCCACCAGCACGATCGTCCACGGCAGCGCGTCCCCGATGACGGTGGCGACCTCCGCCGGGAAGACGCTCACCGAGATGCCCAGGTCGCCGCGGAACATGTTGACCAGATACGAGAAGTACTGGTTCACCAGCGGTTCGCCGGTGTCGGTTCCGAGGAGGAGCTCGTAGGACCTGCGGACCGACGGGTCGGTTGCGCCGCCTCGCTGTTGCAGCTTCGCCATGAGGGTGTCCACCGGGTTCCCCGGCATCATCCTCGGGATGAAGAAGTTCAGGGTCAGCGCCGCCCACAGGGCGACGAGATAGAACCCGAGCTTCCGGGCGTAGTACCTCACCGATCTCCGCCTATCACTGTGTGCCTCTCCTCGGAACCGTTCACTGCCGTGTCACCGCCGGGCCGGCCGCCGGGCCGACCGCCGCGCCGTCACTTGCCGGCGGGCTTGAGGGCCTTGTAGATCTGGGCCTGGTCGGGGCGGCTCCAGACCGCCGGGACGGCGTAGAGGTTGTACTCCGTCGGCCAGCCCTCGAACTTGGAGGCGTGGTACTCGCTGGTGGTGCCGGCGGTGAGGATCGGGATGTAGGGCATGTCCTCCTCGATCCGGGTCTGGATGACGTCGTACTGCCTCTGTCGCTGCTCGGCCGCCTCGGGCGAGATCTTCTTCAGCTCCTTCAGCGCCCGGTCCACCCGCGGGTCGCTGTAGCGGGCGAAGTTCGGGTTCGCCGTCTCGCCGACCTCGGCGGTGGTCTCGCTGCTGAAGAAGTAGCTGTAGGTGTAGTAGGGGTCGGGCGTCGGCCCCGGGTACAGCGAGTCGATCAGCAGCTGGTACTTGCCCTGGCCGCGGGCCTCGGACCACTCGTTCCAGGAGGACTGCTGGGAGGTCAGCTTGATGCCGGCCTTCTTGAGCTGCTCGGCCATGGTGTCGACGGCGGTGATGTAGTCGGTCCAGCCGGAGACGACCCGGACGGTCAGGGAGAGCTCCTTGCCGTCCTTGGCGTAGATGCCGTCCGGCCCCTTGGTGTAGCCGGCCTGCTCCAGCAGCCGCGTGGCCTTGGAGACGTTCGGCTTCATCGGGGCCAGGTTCTCCTCGAGCTTCTCCGAGACGAGCTCCTCGTTGCTCTCCACCAGCGCGAATCCGGGCGATATCTGGCTGGAGGTGCCCTGGAAGGCCAGGGAGTTGATCTGGGAGCGGTCCATGGCGTAGTAGATCGCCTTGCGCACCGCGGGGTCCGTCTGCGGGCCCTCGCAGCCCATCTCCGCGTCCGAGCAGGTCATCAGGGCGGTCTGGTTGATGGGTACGGTGACGGCCTTGTAGCCCGGGTAGTTCTTCTCGACGTTCTGCATGTCCGGGACCGGGCCGGTCTGCCAGTCGATCTTCGCCGCCTTGAGGGCGTCCGCGCCGGCCTGGTTGCCCGACAGGGCGATGTAGCGGACCTGCTTGACGGCGGGCTCGCCGTCCCAGTAGCCGGGGTTGGCCTTGAGCGTGAAGGCCTGGCCCTTGAAGTCGCCCAGCAGGTAGGGGCCGGTGCCGACGGGCTTGGTGACGGTGTTCTTGGAGGGCTCCTCGAACTCCTTCCAGACGTGCTCGGGGACGATGAAGATCTTGCCCAGGATCTGCGGGCCGTCCATGTAGGAGGGCTCGTCGAAGGTGATCCTCACATGGGTGTCGTCGACGGCCTCGGCCCTGCCCGTGTAGCCGGTGCCGTTCATCTCCTTGTACTTGGAGATCATGTCCAGCGTGAAGACGACGTCGTCGGCGGTGAACGCCTCGCCGTCCGACCACTTGACGCCCTCGCGCAGGGTGACCGAGAGCTCGGTGCCGTCCTCGTTCCAGGAGTACTCGGTGCCCAGCAGCGGCTCGGCCGGTTCGTCGCGGACCTGGTTGAAGTAGAAGAGCGGCTCGAAGATCGTGCCCGGCCCCTCGTTCATGGTCGGCGAGAACGGGTTGAAGTTGGCCTGGTAGTCGCCCGCCTGCCCCGTGAAGACCACCAGGGTCTCGTCCTTGGCGCCGCCGCTGCCGCCCGACCCCGAACAGGCCGTGGCCAGCAGGGCGATCGCGGCCATCCCGGCCGCTGCGACGCGCGCGCGGCGGCGTCTTGCTTGCTGGAACATGGTGGGTGGTTCCTCTCGTCCTGGAGGGGCACGTCCGTGTGCCGTCCGACCGCCTCGGGGGCGGCGGGTCGCTCGGTGGGGTGATTCTTAAGTCGCCGAAGAAAGAAAGTCAATACTCCTGCGACGCCCTCGGTCCACAGAGACACAAGTGAGATCGAGGACCGGGCGGGACCCGGGAGGCGACCGCCCCGGCGCCGGGAGAAGCACGGGGAAGAATACGAGGGAAGACGCCCGGCGGGGGCCGTTCCCGGGAAGAGGCGCCGGGCGCCAGGGGCGGGCAAGCGCCTGTCCGGGCGGGCACTTGCCCGCGTTCGATAGGCAAATAAACTAACGGTCCGTACACGTGCGGCGCGGACCGCGCGGAGCACATCGACAGCGATCCCGCCGCGGCGGGGCCGCGGGCGGAGGAACCAGTGAGCGGACCGGCTCGGGCCACGGCCCACGCGAGCAGCAGGGCGGCCGTCCTCGACGTGATCCGCGCGGCGGGCACCATCAGCCGGGTCGGCCTCATCAACGCCACCGGGTTCACCGGCGCGACGATCTCGACCGTCGTACGCCGCCTCATCGACGACGGGCTGGTGGTGGAGACCGGGCGTGCGGAGTCCACCGGGGGCAAGCGCCGCGTCCTGCTCCAGCTCAACCAGTCCTCCCGGTACGCGGTGGGAGTCCACCTCGACCACGCGGGCATCACCTACGTCCTCACCGACCTCGGCGGCTCGGTCGTCGCCCGGATGTCCCGGGCGGGCGCGGGGGCCGAGGACCCCCCGGACGTCGTCGAGCGCATGGCCGGCGAGGTCGGCGCCCTCATCGAGGGCGTCGGCGTCGGGCGTGAACGGGTGCTGGGGCTGGGCCTGGTCTCCCCCGGCCCCCTGACCCCCACCAGCGGGATGCGGCTGACCCCGCCCCTGATGCGGCAGTGGGAGGACTTCCCCCTGGACCGGGCCCTCAAGGAGGCCACCGGACTGCCCGTGGTCTCCGACAACGACGCCACGGCGGCGGCCCTGGGCGAGCACTGGTCCGGCGGCGTCGGCGCGGCCGCGACCTTCGCCGCGCTGTACATGGGCACCGGCATCGGCGCGGGCCTGCTGGTCGACGGGATGACCTACCGCGGCGCCAGCGGGAACGCGGGCGAGATCGGCCACAGCTGCCTGGCCGTGGACGGTCCGGAGTGCTGGTGCGGGGCCCGGGGCTGCGTCGAGGCCCTGGCCGGGCCGTCCGCCGTCGTCGCCGCCGCCCGCGCCGACCCGGCCCTGGCCCGCGCGGCCGGGCTGG